>JAGWNV010000081.1 GCA_028872975.1 Acidobacteriota bacterium | reverse complement strand
GAAGCCCCCTCCGGCCAGTGCCGTGATGGCCGGGGAGGTGCCGGCCATGACCCCGAGCCGCCAGTCGTTGTCGAGGCTGGCCGCCCCCACGCCGACCGTCTCCAGCGATCCGCTCGAGTCCTGGAAGGCCACCTCGTACCCCCCGCCGGGGAGGGCGGTGATGGCGGGAGAGGTGCCCGGCGCCATGGCGATGCCCCAGTTGACGTCGGACCCGATGGTGCCGAAGGTGATGAGCACGGTGGTGTTGGCCTCGAACGCCGTCTCGTAGCCGGACCCCACCCCGGCGATGCTCGGCGCGCCGTGGTACATGCCCTGGCCGGTGTCGGTCTGGGTGGCGGTGCCCCATTCGAAGAGGTGGGTCGTGTTGGCCTGGAAGGCGGTCTCGAATCCCCCGTAGCCGGCCGGGCCCGTTCCCGAACCGGAACCGGACCCGGACCCGGACCCGGAGCCGGAGCCGGAGCCCGCCCCTTGGGTGAATCCCGGGACGGGCGGGGCGATGGCGGGGCCGCTCTGGGCCGCCATGGCCATCCCGCTGTCGAAGCTGGCCGACGAGCCGGTGACGGCGAGGTTGCCGGCGGTGGTCTCGTAGGCGGTCTCGGCGGAGCTGCCCGAGACGGCGATGGCGGGGGAGGTCCCCTGTCTCATCGCCACCCCGGTGTCGACGGGGCCAGGGGTTCCCGCCGTCCACAGCACCGACGAGGTGGACGCGAAGGCAGCCTCGAATCCGTTTGGCAGGGCGGCGACCGACGGTGACGTGCCGCTCTCCATGGTGAGCCCGGTGTCGGTGTCGAGGCTGCCGGGTCCGTAGCCGATTGTCCACAGCGTCGCGCTGTTGGCCTGGTAGGCGACCTCGAAGCCACCGGCGGCCAGGCCGGTGACGGCCGGCGACGTGTGGCTCGCCATGCCGAGCCGCCAGTCGTTGTCGAGCGACCCCGGGCCCGATCCCGCCGTCCAGAGCGATCCGTCGTTGGCCTGGTAGGCGATCTCGAATCCCCCGCCGGCGACGGCGGCGACGGCCGGCGACGTGCCGGCCATCATGCCGAGCCCCCAATTCTGGTCGAGGCTGCCGGCGCCGACCCCGACGGACTCGAGCGAGCCGCTCGAGTCCTGGAAGGCCACCTCGTAGCCGCCCCCGGACAGGGCGGCGATCGAGGGCGAGGTCCCGGGCATCATCCGCAGGCCCCAGTTGACGTTCGAACCGATCGTGCCGTAGGTGATGAGCACGGTCGTGTTGGCCTCGAAGGCAGACTCGTAGCCGTTCCCCACCGTCGCCATGGACGGCGAGGTGCCCGAGTACATCCCCTGGCCGGTGTTCGTCCGCACTGCGTCGCCCCACTCGTAGAGACCGCCGCCCGGGCCCTGGAAGGCGGTCTCGAAGCCGGCGTAGGACGGCGAGGCGGAGGCGGCGCCAGGCGCGAGGGTCGACAACACCGCCAGCGACGCCGGGAGCGCCAGCAGGGCCCCGATCGCTCGGACGGTCCGTTGCCGGCGGGTCGGCGGCGCTGCGGGGAGGGAGGAGGGGCGTGGGCGGGCGGCGGTCCACGTCATGGTGCTGCGTACTTCCTTGCGTTCCGGGGCGGGCCGCCGGGAGCGGTGCGCTCTGTCTGTCACTCGCCGGGGTCCGACGAGGCCCTGCAATGACAATGTCGCCACGCAAGCGGGCGACTTGAGGCCTTATCCAATGCTGTTGTCCGCCTGATGTCAAGGACACCTCGGCACATCGACCCGACATCTCCGAGACGCGCGCGCCACGAGAGATGCACGAGCACTGTGCGCCGTGTTGACACGCGAACGCAACCCGATCTTCAGGTTTCCTCTCGAGGCACGACGCCGCGCTGCAACGGGTGTGTCGTGCCCTTCGGCGCCGCACCTGCGAAGGCGGCGCCGGATCAGCCGAGCGGTCCGGCCGCCTCGATCGCCCGTTGCAGCTTCGTCTGGAGCACCGTCGTCGTGACGTCGGCGCGGCTGCGCTCGACGACGGCGCGCAGGGCGTCGGTCGTCCGGCGCAGGCCCCCGGTGATGGCGTCGGGGTATTCGACCGTCACCAGGACGTCGTAGACGTCCTCCATGGCCTCGAGCAGCGTCTCAGCCCTCGAGGTCTCCCCGGCCCGGAGCCGGTCGAGCAGGTGCCGCCGCAGCTCCGAACCCGCCTCGGCCAGGCCGTTGAGCCACGCCGCCAGCCCGACCTCGAGCTGGCCGGCGCCGGGCAGCGGGGTGCCGGACACGAGGGCGTCGGTGAGGCAGGCCTCGGCGTACTCCTTCTCGGCGTCGTGCAGGAAGCCGGCGGCGGCCAGCACCGGGAACGGCGACAGCACCTCCTGGGCCCGCCGCAGGGCCGTCCCGGCCTCGCCGCGGCGCTCCTCGGACAGTGCCGGCTCGAGCCGGTGGACGGCCCGGATGGCGAGCCCGCAGGCCCGGATGGTGTCCCGGCACCGGGCCAGGGCCTCCTCGCGCGCCTGGTGGACGGCGTGGAGCTGGGCCCGGGCCGATTCCCCGATGCGGGCGAGCTCGTCGGCCCGGCCCGCCATGTCGCCGTCGCTGGGGCTCAGCGAGCGGCGGCGCGGCGCACGGCCGCGCCGGGTTCGGCGTCGACGGCCTGCGGGAGGTACCGCAGCTTGGCCTCCCGCTCGGCGGCGAGCGTCCGCAGGTAGACGAGGAGCGAGACGTACCCGACGAGGAGCACCACCGACAGCACGGCGACGTAGAGCATCGGCCCGGCCGCCAGGGCCAGCACACCGCTCAGGAACGTGGCGACGAGCAGTCCGAAGAGGATGTTGCGTCGCCGGCGGCAGGCGTCGGCGCGGAAGTACGGATCGGGCCGCCGTCCCCGCACGGGGCGCAGCGGCGCGTCGGGGCGCACGACGGGAAGACCGCTCGTCGACCGAGGCAGCCGGAACGGCCGCCGCACCTGCAGCGTGTGCGCCGGGTCGAACACCGTCGGACCGGTCCGCTCGAGCACGCGCAGCTGCCGGTGGAAGGCTCCGATGGAATCGGTGGACCGCTCAGCCCTCCGTCGAAGGAGGCTCGGCCCCAGGACTGCTGCCCAGACAATTGCCAGGATCAGGAGGACCACTATCGTCAAGACCCCTCGACCTACCTTCCGCTTTCGGGGACCCTAACGCAAAGGCCCCGTTGGATTGGTGGATGGTCGGGAACCGTCCGCGCCCCCGGAACTGCCCTGGGATTTCCACGTTTCTCTAGTTGACCGTCCCATGGCACGCAAGCGCGTCACCGTTTTCCTTCCTCACCTGGGCTGGGACGATGTGGGCCGTCGCGCCACGTCGCGTACCGGGAATTCCGCTGGGCGTGGCACCGGGGGGTGGTGGAGCGCCGAGGATGAGATCCCGGCTGTGACACGGCTCGGGACGCTCCCTAGGCTTGTCCCAGGTGGAGCCCATCAGAAGGGCGGTCGGCGCCCTCGACGATCGGCAGCGCGCGCAGGCGGAGCGACGGACCTGGCGGGACCGGGTGTCTCGCGTCGCCGCCCTCGGCGCGGCGCTGGGACGGCGCCTCGCCGCCGCGCCTGCAGGCACGGCACGACGCGGCTGGGCGGCCGCCGGCACGAATCGACTCGTCGGCGCCGGGTTCGGCGCCCGGCTCCACGCTTTGCGCCGTGTGACAGGAGCCGTCTCGGCGCTGGGGCGGGGCGGCCACCGTTGGGCGGCACGCGGCATCGTGGTGGGAGGGGCGGCGGTGAGCCTGCTCGTGGGCCTCGCCGTGGGCGGCGCCTTCCAGGGCGTCGACGTGGCGCTGGCCCCGCCCGGGCACTCCACGAGCCCGACCATCGAATTCGCATCTCCCACCACGTCGCCCCGCCCGCCGGCCACGCGCCCGGGGGCCTCGGCGCCGAACAAGGACAGCGCCGCGTCGACGACGGCACCGACCACGCCGACGTCGAGCCCTCCTGGCGCACCTCCCTCCACGGCGCCGGCGTCCTCGGCGCCGGGTGGTGCCACGAGCCCGCCCCCCACGACGTCGCCCACCACGCCCCCGACCACGGCGCCTCCGCCCACCACCACCCCGCCGCCCACGACGACGCCGCCGACCACGCAGCCGACCAACCCCGTCTGCAAGGTCACCCCGCGCCTCTGCCGCGGCTGACGGGGAGAGGCACCCTCAAGGGCGGGCCCGGGCCCACCACCGCCCACCGGCCCGCTCGACGGTGACGGGGAGTTCGAAGCAGGCCGACACGGCCTCGGAGGTCACCACCGTGTCGGCAGCCCCCGCCGCCACCACCTGTCCCCGGCGCAGGAGCATGGCGTGGGTCACGCCGGGCGGGATCTCCTCGAGGTGGTGGGTCACGAGCGCCATGGCCGGGGCGCCGGCATCGGCGGCCAGCGACGCCAGTCGGCCGAGGAGGCGCTCGCGGTGGGCGAGGTCGAGGCCGGCGGCGGGCTCGTCGAGGAGGAGCAGGTCGGGTCGGCCCATGAGGGCCCGGGCCAAGAGCACCTGCTGCCGCTCGCCTTCGGAGAGCACGGCGAAGGTCCGCGCCGAGACCTCGGCCATGCCCGCTCCGGCGAGGAGTTCCTCGGCCCGCTCGTGGTCGGCGGCCTCGTAGCGCTGCCACCACGGCTCGAGGGCGGCGAAGCGACCGGTGACCACGATGTCGTGCGCCGTGATCGTGGGCCGAAGTGCCCGCAGGAGGGCCCCGCTCACGAAGGCGATCCGCCGCCGCAGCGCCCGGGCGTCGGTGCGCCCGTAGCGCTCCCCGAGGACCTCCACCGTGCCGGCCGTGGGCAGCAGCCGCATGCCGGCCACCTGCAGCAGCGTCGTCTTCCCCGACCCGTTGGGCCCGAGCACGGCCCAGCGCTCGCCCTCGCCGAGGTCCCAGTCGACACCCTCGAGGACCGCCGTGCCGTCCCGCACCACCCGCACCGACCGGAGGCGGACGACCGCCGCCCGGTCCCCGGACCCGGGCACGGCGCCGGGCTCAGGCGCCGGGGAGCCTGCGCAGCGCCCTGCCGCCCAGGCCGCCGGCGGCCTGCTGCCAGCTCCGGTCGCCCAGGACCCAGAACCACAACTCCCGCCGCCCGCCCCGCACGACGGCCGAGAAGCCGTCGCGGTCCATCCCTCCGGCCTCGAGCCGGGGGCCCCAGGCGTCCCAGAGGACCGCGCCCACCCCGAGGTCGGGACCGTAGATCGCTTCCCAGTCGGCGCCGCCGAGCAGCGCCTCCCGGAGCTCCCCCTGCAACGTCCGCGGCTCCGGGGGGACCTCGAGCTCGACGTCGGCTGCCTCCGGCTCGGCGTGCACGGTCATCTCAGCGCTGCTTCACGACCGGAGCCCGGTCGGTCCCGCCATAGGCGTCGAGGTGCTCGGCGTAGTCGATGAACAGCGGCGCGTCGGGGTCGAGCTTGCGCTGGAGCGACCGCTCGGCGACGCGCTTGTCGAGGGCGTCGAGCCGCAGGAGGGCGTCGGGGTCGTCGAGGTCGCGGACGTCGAGCCGGCCCCGGGCCTGCTGGAAGGCGTCCAGGCCCGCCTGGGTGCGGACGAGCAGCGAGGACCAGCCCGTCATGGACCCGACGCTGCCCACCGAGAGGTCGGCGCCCCGGCCCAGGAAGTCGGCGCACTCGTCGCAGCCCTTCAAGGCGGCGCCGTGGAAGTCCTTCACGGGCTCGTCGACGGCGACCCGCCCGTCGCGGTACTCCACGATGAGCCGGCCGTGGATCACGTCGACCTTGCTGACCCGCTCGAGGTCGACACCCCGGCGGTCCCGCAGCTCTCGCAAGGTGAGGGCCTCGTAGTCGAAGTTCTTCGTGCACAGCAGCGCGATGGTGAGCACCACGGCGTCGACCCGGTGGGCCCCCGTCGGCCACCGGCGGGCCTGCATGGCCCGGATGCCCTGGATCTCGCACGGGGTCCCCACCACCGCCAGTCGCGGCCGGGGAGGCAGGTCGTAGCGGCTCAGGTCCAGCTCGGCCAGGGCCATCGTCTGGTTGTAGTAGCTGCCCGCCGCCGCCACGATCTCCTTGGCGGTGGTGGCCACCGTGGCCACGCCCTTCCAGGGCTCGTCGGGATCGCTGCTCGGCATCGTGACGAGGGCGCCGTCGATGTCCCCGCCGGCCAGGGCGGCGAGGAGGATGGCGGAGACCACGCCACCGTCCTGGGCGCTGTCGGGCCGCGCCCCGGCCCGCACGGCGTAGCGCTCGAGCACGGCGCCGAGCCCGTCGCCGGGGGGCCCGCCGGTGATCTTCCAGTACGGATCGGCGGCGTCGGACTTCACCACCACCGGGGCATCGCCCTCGCCGCTCGGGGTCGACGGCGGCCACAACGCCTCGTAGCGCAGCCCCCCGCGCGGACAGAAGTCCCAGCACAGCGAGCAGCCGGTGCACATCTTCACCAGCTCGGGGAGGTTCGTGTCCTCGTTCACCCCGATGGAGTTGGACGGGCACACTGCCACGCACGTCCCGCACTGCACGCAGCGGTCGGCGAAGACCACCCCGGCCTCGAGCTCCCAGAACCAGGTCTTGCCCGGCGGTTCCTCCACGCCGTTCATCTCGTCGCGGATGGCGAAGCCCTTCATGGACGCCCTCCCTCGTAGGCGCCGACGGCGAGGCCCGCCAGGGTCGCCCGCAGCTCGTCGTTGGGGGTCCGCCGGGCCCAGTTGTGGAAGGGTTCCTCGGGCCGGCGCTCGTCCTGGTAGCGCCGGACGACCCGCAGGAGGGCCTCGGGCACCTCGTCGACGGGCCGGGCGTTCTCGACCCAGTCGATGAAGCCGCCCTCGGGTCCGAGCGAGCCGCCCATCCCGATGTCGACGGCCTCGGCGATGCGCTCGCCCACGTGGGCGGTGTCGCCCCGGAAGCCGATGTCGGCGATCTGCGGCTGGGCGCAGGACGCCGAGCAGCCCGAGAAGTGCATCCGGACGATCCCGGCGTGGTCCGCGCCGGCACCGGCGCCGAGGGCGGCGTCGAGCCGGCGGGCCCACATGACGGCCCGCTCCTTGGTCTCGACGACGGCGAACCGGCAGAACTCGTTGCCCGTGCAGGCCACCACCCCGCGCTCGAAGGGGCCGGGGAACGGCGAGTACTTGGCCAGGAGGGGCTCGGCCAGCAGGTCGTCGAGGCGCTCCTCGGCGACGCCCGTCAGGACGAAGTTCTGGTCGGTGCCGAGACGGACGGTCCCGTCGCCGTAGCTCTGGGCGAGGCGGGCCGCCTCGACGAGCTCGATCCCCGTCATCCGGCCCACCGGGACCGAGCAGCCCACGTAGACGAGCCCGGGCTGGCGCTGGGGATGGACGCCCACGTGGTCGCCCCGGTACCGCCGGGTGAGCTCCTCGCCGGCGGGCCGGAGCTCGAGGCGCGTCCGGGCGGCCACCTCCCGGCGGAACCCCTCGGGCCCGAGCTCCTGGGCGAGGTACCGCATCCGGGCGAGCCCCCGGTTCTCCCGGTTGCCGAGCTCGCCGAAGACCTGGGCGATGGCCCGGGTGACCTCGACGGCGTCCTCGGGGGCGACGAAGACGTCGATGTCGGAGGCCATCCGCTCGCCGTCGCCGAGGCCACCGCCCACGAGGACGTTGAAGCCCACGGTGCCGTCCCCGGCGCGCGCCGGCCACAGGCCGATGTCCTGGATCTCCGCCTGGGCGCAGTCCTCCCTGCACCCGGTGGCGCTCATCTTGAACTTCCGGGGCAGGTTGGCGTACTCGCGGTTGCCGGTGAAGAACTCGGTCACCGCCAGTGCCGCCGGCAGGGCGTCGAAGACCTCGTCGGCGTCCACGCCTGCCACCGGGCAGCACAGGACGTTGCGGGCCGAGTCCCCGCAGGCCTGGATGGTGGTGAGGCCGACCTCGGCGAAGCGCTTCCAGATGCGAGGGACGTCGCCGATGCGGACCCAGTGGATCTGGACGTCCTGGCGGGTGGTGAGGTCGGCGTAACGGTTGCCGAACACGGCGCTGTCGTCGGGCCCCTCGCCGAAGGCCTCGGCCACCACCCCGACCTCCCGGGCCTGGGCGGCGGTGAGCCGGCCCCCCGGCACCTTCACCCGCAGCATGAAGGCGTCGCCGCCCTGGCGCTGGGGATAGAGGCCCACCCACTTGAGCCGCTCGGCCTCGCCGGCCACTTTGGCGATGGCCTCCGGGCCCTCGGTGGCATAGGTGGCGATGACGTCGTCGGCCACCTGGAGGGGATGACGGTCGAGCTTCCACCGCTCGACCTGGTTGAGCTCCCCGATGGTCCGGTAGGGGTGGACGAAGGCCATCGGCCGCTCGGTCCCGCGCAGGGTCACCCCGTAGGGACTGTCGCGGTCGAAGGTGGAGCCCATCAGGCGTGAAGGCCGCACTCGGTCTTCGACGAGCCGGACCACCGACCCGCCCGGGGGTCGTCGCCGGGGGCGACGGGCCGGGTGGTGGGGGCGCAGCCGATGGAGAGGTAGCCCTCGGAGGCGAGGGGGTGGGCGGGCAGGCCGTGGTCGGCCGCGTAGTTGGCGACGTCGTCGTCGGTCCAGGTCGCCAGCGGGTTCACCTTGACGAGCCCCCGGCGGTCGTCCCACGACACGATGGGCGCCGCAGCCCGGGTGGCGGCGTCCGCGCGCTTGAGCCCGGTCAGCCAGGCCCGGCGGCCGGCCAGCCCGGCGTCGAGGGGCACCACCTTGCGCATCTCGCAGCACCGGTCGGTGCCGCACGGCCATCTCGCCGCCTCTGGGCCCGGCCGGAGCACGCGCAGGCGCAGGTCGTAGCGGGCCCGGACCTGCTCGACGTACTCGAGGGTCTCGGGGAAGTGGAACCCGGTGTCGAGGAAGAGCACCTCGATGGCGGGATCGACCCGCACCGCCAGGTCCACGACGACGCAGTCCTGGAACGAGCAGGCCAGCGCCACCTGGCCGTCGAACCGCTCGTGGGCCCAGGCGATCACGGCCCCGGCGGGGGCCGTCTCGAATTCGCCGGCGCGGGCCTCGAGTTCGGCCGGTTCGATCTCGGTTCCGACGAAGCTGGGCATCCGCCTCCTTCCCAGGCTCCCGTACTTGTCCGGGGCCGACCCCGGCACTATAGATGACTATTCAGATCAGGTTTTCCCCCTTTTGCGGCTCCGGCGGGGACAGGCCCCGGGAGGAGCCCGGCCCGGACGGGAGGCAGCGCCCCTTGGAGCAGGCCCCGTTGTTCCCCGTCGGCCTGGCCCTCGAGGACCGGCCCTGCCTGGTGGTGGGCGGCGGCCGGGTGGCGGCCCGGAAGGTGGCGGCCCTCCTGGCGTGCCGGGCCAGGGTCACCCTGGTGGCCCCCGAGGCCCACGTGGCCCTGGGGCTCCTC
>JAGWNV010000080.1 GCA_028872975.1 Acidobacteriota bacterium | reverse complement strand
GCGTAGGTGGGGGCCAGGGGCTTTTCGCACAGCACCGGCTTGCCCAGCGCCAGGGCGGCCCGGACCAGGGGAGCGTGGGTGTCGGTCGGCGTGGCGACGAGGACGGCCTCGACGTCGGGATCGGCGATCAGCGCCCCGGCGTCCTCGGTGGTGAAGCCGAAGGCGCAGTTCCGCCGGGCGGCCTGGTGGGCGGCGGCGACGGGGTCGGCGGCGGCGACGGCCACCATGTCGCCGTCCTCGACGAGGAACCGGAGGGTGTCGGCGTGGATCTGGCCGATGACCCCGCAGCCCACGAGGCCGACCCCGAGGGGACGGTCAGTAGTTCCGGCGGCCATGGATGGACAGGACCACGAGCACCACGATGACGATGCCCAGTCCGATCAGGGCCAACTGTGTCGTGCTCACCGTTCGAGCCCCCTTCACGAGCCGGGCGGCATCCTAGGCGCAGCGCTGCGGGCCGGGCGCAGGAGCCGTCAGTGAAGGAGCGAGAGGACGAGCCCTGCCTGGCCGAGGTGGTAGGTGACCATGATGGCCACCGGGGCACCGGCAAAGGGCCGGACGAAGCGGTCCCAGGCGATCATGGCGTCGGAGGCGGCGAAGAGGACGGCACCGGCTCCGGCGAGGGGCCGGCCCGACGACAGCGCCGCCGCCGCCATCGCCGAGATGACGACCATGTAGACGATGACGGGGCCACGCAGGGCGGGCTTCGTCGCCAGCCCGGCCACGATCCGGCGCGCCACCGGCGCCACGAGGGCGGCGACGACCACTGCCGCCACGGTGAACCCGACGGCGGTCGGTCCTCTCGTGAGGAAGCCGGCGAGATAGCAGAGGTGGGCGACGAGGAAGGCGCCGAGCCCGGCCACGAAGCGGTCGGACGGGAGCATGAGGAGGACGTCGCCCAGGAGCGAGAATGCCAGGGCGGCTACGAAGAGGTCCCGGCGGGCGCCGAGCCCCGCCGCAGGGGTGAGGAGGGCGGCCACGGCGAGGAGGCCGGCGAGGGTGCCCGGCTTGCAGAGGTACTCGAGGAGCCTGCTCCTGCGGGCCCGCGCCACCCAGTCGCCCACGGCCAGCACGCCGGCGGCCACGAGGGCGGAGATGGCGGCGCCGTCCATGGCCCGACGAGCCTGGCACACGCGTCGCCCGACGGCGGCAGAATGCACCGGTGGCCGCCACCGTCCGCCGGCTGGGACCCGAGGAGTGGCCCCTCCTGCGAACCGTCCGGCTCCACGCGCTGCGCGACGCGCCCCTCGCCTTCGGGTCCAGCTTCGAGGATGAGGTGACCCGGCCCGACGACTGGTGGACGGCGAGCACCTCGACCCTGGCCTGGTTCGTGGCCGAGGCCGACGGCGGCGAGGGGGGCGGGGGCGCCGGCGAACTCGGCGCGGTGGGTCTGGCCGCCGGCTGGCCCGGCACGGAACCGGGCGGCTGCCCCGAGGTGATCTCCATGTGGGTGGCCGGGTCCTGGCGGGGTCGAGGGGTGGCCGACGAGCTGCTGGCAGCCGTGATCGGCTGGGCCGTCACGACGGGGGCGCCGGCGCTGTGCCTGGCCGTCGCCGACGGCAACGACCGGGCCAGGCGCTTCTACGAGCGGGCCGGGTTCCGGTCGACGGGACGCAGCGAGCCGCTTCGGAGCAGGCCTGCCGTGTGCACCTGGGAGATGCGCCTGGCTCTCACCGGTGACGCCGGCGAACGAATCGCCGGCCGGGACGGGGACGGGGAGGCCGGGTGAGCGACACGGTCGAGGTGGCCCGGCGCCCCGACGGGAGCTTCGACGTCGAGGTCCGGGCCGCCGGCGCGGTCACCCGCCACGTCGTCCGGGTGCCGGCCGGGTTCGCCGCCGGGCTGGGCTTCCCCGGGGTGGGAGACGAGCGCCTCGTGCGAGAGTCCTTCGCCTTCCTCCTCGAGCGCGAGCCCGCCACGTCGATCCTGCGCAGCTTCGGCCTGGAGGTGATCGGGGAGTACTTCCCCGAGTACCCCCGGGAGATCGCCCGCCGGCTTGCCTGAGGGCCGGGGACCGTGGCTTACTGATCCGGCTGTGGACGCCCTGCACGCGCGGCACGTGGAGCTCGAGACCTGCTGCAACTTCCGCGACCTCGGGGGGTATCCGACGGGCGACGGCAGGCGGACCCGCTGGCGCACCCTCTTTCGCGCCGACGGCCTCACGGCGCTCTCGCCCGCAGACCGGGCGGTGCTCGAGGATCTCGGCGTCCGCACCGTCATCGACCTCCGCACGGCCCTCGAGGTCGACACGAGGGGCCGGTTCCCCGCCGACGTCGCCGGTGTGGCCTACCACCACCTCCCCCTTACCGAAACCCTGCCCGGGGCCGAGGCTGTGCCCGACTGGGACGACACCGACTTCGTCTCCCGTCGTTACGCCTCCTACGTCGACGCCGGCGCCGGCCGGCTGTCCGCCGCCCTCGGTGTCCTCGCCGAGCCGGCAAACCTGCCCGCCGTCTTCCACTGCTCGGTGGGCAAGGACCGCACCGGGGTGCTGTCGGCCGTGGTCCTCTGCCTCCTCGGCGTGCCCGACGAGGTCATCGTCGAGGACTACGTGCTGTCCAAGGCGGCCATGGTGCAGGTCCTCGAGCGGCTCCAGGCCGAATTCGCCGACGCCGCCGCCGAGGTGGCCCGGTACGCCCCGGTCATCCTCTCGGTCGAGCCGGGATCGATGGCGGGGTTCCTGCGGGAGCTGCGGGAGAGGTTCGGCTCCTTCGAGGCCATGGCCGATCGGCTGGGATGGACTGCGACGGTGGCGGCCCTGCGGGACCGGCTGCTCGAACCGGCGTGAGTCGACCCGTCAGCGGACGATCGCCTTGATCCGCGCCATGAGGTCGACGTCGAGCCGGCCGGCCACCTCGAGGGCGGCCATGTTCTCCCGGACCTGCTCCACCCGGCTGGCACCGGTGATGACCGTCGACACGCGGGGATTCTTCGTGCACCAGGCCAGCGCCAGCTGGGCCAGGGTGCAGCCGAGCTCGTCGGCCACGGCGGCCAGGTTGCGGACCTTCTCGTTGGCCGTCGGCTCGGTGAGCATGTCCCGGAGCCATTCGTAGCCGGGGAGCGACCCCCGGCTGCCCTCGGGCACGCCGTCGAGGTACTTGCCGGTGAGGAGCCCCGAAGCCAGAGGGCTCCAGATGGTGAGGCCGAGGCCGATCTCCTCGTAGAGCCGTGCGTACTCGCGCTCCACCCGGCGGCGGTTGAAGAGGTTGTACTGGGGCTGCTCCATCACCGGCTTGTGCAGGTGGTGGCGCTCGGCGATCTCCCAGGCGGCGCGGATCTCGTCGGCGGCCCACTCCGAGGTACCCCAGTACAGGGCCTTGCCGGCACTCACGATGTCCGACATCGCCCACACCGTCTCCTCGATGGTGGTCTCGGGATCGGCCCGGTGGCAGAAGAGGAGGTCCACGAAGTCGAGCCCGAACCGCTCGAGGGACCCGTCGACGGCCTGCATCAGGTACTTGCGGTTGAGGGTGTTGCGCATGTTGGGGGCGTCGTGGATCCCCCAGAAGACCTTGGTCGAGACCACGTAGTCGTGGCGGGGCCACCCCAGGGCGGTGAAGGCCTGCCCCATGATCCGCTCCGACTCCCCGCCGGCGTACGCCTCGGCGTTGTCGAAGAAGTTGACCCCAGCCTCGCCGGCGGCGCCGATGCAGTCGGTGGCCAGGCCGACGTCGAGTTGGGGACCGAAGGTGACCCAGGAGCCGAAGGAGAGCACGCTCACCTTCAGCCCGCTTCGTCCAAGTCGGCGGTACTCCATCGTCATCGTCGTCCTCCTCGACCCTGGTCGGGGCCACCGTAGGGGCCGGGGAGAGCGCCGCTCAACGTCAGGGCCGGCCGGCCCCCATCAGGCCGCTCGACCAGATGGGGACCATCTGGACGTCCTGGCCGGTGCTCGGGGCGTGGACGACGTCGCCGTGGCCGACGTAGATGCCGACGTGGGTGGCGTCGCCCCCCGAGCCCCAGAAGACGAGGTCGCCGGGCACGATGGCCGACATCGGCACGTGGGGGAGGGCGGCCCACTGCTCCTCGGAGGTCCTCGGGATCGACACCCCCGCCTGCGCCCACGACCACTGGGTGAGTCCCGAGCAGTCGAAGCCGCGGCCGGGCGACTCGGCGCCCCACTGGTACGGCACGCCGATCTGGCTCTCGGCGGCGCGCACGGCGACGGCGGCGGACCCCGTCGGTGCCGGCCCAGGGCCGACCGGGCCGACGTGGGACGCCTGCTGCTGGGCCAGGTACTGGCTGATCTGCGCCGAGAGAGAGTGCAAGGTGGACTGCTCGGCGGCGGCGGTGGTGAGGGCGGTCTGTCGCTGTGCGCCGATGGCGTCGACGAGCGCCTGGGCCTGGGCCTGGCCGGCCTGCAGTTGCGCTTCCTGCTTGGCGAGGTTCGCCTCGGCGACACCGAGCGCGTCGGCCGTCGTCGTCACGTCGCCGGTGGCGAGGTTCGTGTAGACGGCGGAAGCGGCGCCCTGGGTGCCGCCCACCGGACCGAAGACGGAATTCAGATCACCGTTGCCGGCGCCGTTCTCGTAGCTGTGCAGTGCCTCCCCGCGCAGCGTCGCCTCGTCGGCGGCGACTTGGGCCTGGTCCTGGGCGATGGCGCTCTGCACCTGCGTGGCCTGGGCGCGCACGCTGGCCAGCTGCTGCTGCGCCTGCTCGTACCGCTGCGCCAGCGCGTCGAGCTTGGCCCCGTCGGCCTGGAGCTGGGCGTTGACGGCGGCGGCCTGGGCGCGTGCGGAGCCGAGCGGATCGGCACCCACCGGGCGCGCCGAGGGCCAGAGCACAGGTCCCGCCACTGTGACGACAGATCCCGCGACCAGCAGCACCCTCGGGAGCCGCAGCCGCCAGCGGGACCGTGCCGTCGAGGAGATCTCGACGTCAGTCACAATGGGCTGATTGCTTATCAAGGGTGCCGCGCGCCGGGCAAACTCGCCCGGCCACTCGTTGTGAAGACGTTGGTAATCCCAGCTCAACACCCCGTCGTTCGTCGCGCGCAACGAATCGCCGGACGCCACCGGATTGGGCGCCGACCCCTTGTCAGAAGGGCGGGCGAGGCAGACACTGACAACAGGGCTGGCGCAGCGCGTCGGCCCCGATGTCGAGGTCCAGCCTGGGAGGTCGCCGTTGACCGTGGACCCCATGGAGCCCTGGGACCCGGCGCTGTATGCAGCCCGGGGCCCGGCCGCGCACAGCAAGATCCTCGAGATGGCGAGGGAGCTGCCCGCCGTCGCCAACAAGGGCGACCACGCCCGGCTGAGCCGTGACGCATCGGCGCTCCTCGAGACGTTCGTCCGCCACGCCGAGGAGGAGCGGCCCATCGTCCTGCGGCTCCCGACCCTCACGGCCCGGCTCGTCCAGAAGGGCCAGCAGCGCGTCGTCGACCGGCTGGTCTCGCTGGTGCTCCAGGCCGACCTGGCCGACGAGCCCTGCCGGTGCCCGGAGCTCGCCGACGAGGTGGCCTCGCTCGTCGAGGTCCAGATCGTCTCCGAGGAGTGGGACCAGTCCGACCGCTGAGGCCGGCGGCGTCCCGGAGCGAGGTGGCCGGGCCCTCCTGACGGACCGTCAGATCGAGGGCTAGCCTCCCGGCCGTGGACCCGTCACCGCTGACCGGGGCCCGGGTGCTGGTCACCGGCGTGACCGGCCAGGTGGCCCGCCCCCTCGCCCGGACGCTGGCCGCCGCCGGCAACACCGTCTTCGGCGCCAGCCGCTTCGCCGATCCCGCGGCGCGCGCCGCGGTCGAGGCCGACGGGGTGACGCCGGTGTCGATCGACCTCGAGGCCGCCCGCCTCGACGAGGTTCCCGACGGGCTCGACTACGTGGTGCACATGGCGGTCTCGAAGAGCAGGCACTTCGACCGCGCCCTGGCCGCCAACGCCGAGGGCACGGCCTTCCTCGTGGAGCGGGTGGCCGGCGTCCGGGCGTTCCTGCACTGCTCCTCGGGGGCCGTCTACGAGCCCAACGGCCTCGTGGCCCACGTCGAGGCCGACCCCCTCGGGGACAACCACCGGCCCATGGGGTTCCTCCCCACGTACTCCATCTCGAAGATCGCCGCCGAGTCGGCGGCGCGCTACGCGGCGCGCCGGTTCGGGGTCCCCACCGTGGTGGCCCGCCTCGACGTCCCCTACGGCCCGACCCACGGGTGGCCGAAGATCATGCTCGAGCTGGCCCAAGCCGGCATGGCCACGGCCGTCCACCCGAAGGGGCCCAACCTCCACAACCTGCTCCACGACGACGACCTGCTCTCGAGCCTCCCGTACCTGCTGGCCCAGGCCGACGTGCCCCCACCGGTGTTCAACTGGTGCAGCCCCGAGCAGGTGAGCATCGAGGAGTGGACGGCGGAGCTCACCAGGCTCACCGGGGTGACGATCCCCCTCGAGGTGACCGAGGCCTGCATCCCCCCCAACCCGATGGACCCCTCCAAGCTGCTGGGCCTCGGCTGGTCGCCCTCGGTCGGCTGGAAGGAGGGGTTCCGCCGGCTGGCCGAGACGTCGTTCCCCGACCTCTACCGGTCGGCGGGGGCGGTCGCCGGCGGCTGACCCCCGCCGAGCCGGTCGCTCGTCCCCTGGCGCGCGGCGCCGAGGGTCCGCTCGATGAACTCGCGCTCGGCGGACCCCTCGGCGAAGAACCGGGCCACCGGATGGAAGCCGTCGGCGGCCTCGATGACGGCGCGGGCCAGGGCGAGGTCCTCGGCGAGGTCGGCAACGCCCGCTTCCCACAGCACGTCCCGGGCTTGATCGTCGGTGAGCTCCAGTCCCGCTCGGCGGCAGCGGTCGACGAGGGCGGCGGTGAGCTCCTCGAAGGGGTGGGGCGCCGGGGTCATGGGTCGAGGCTACGCATGGGACCAAAGTCCTGGGAAACGGGGACCAATGCGTGAGGATCGTCGCCGGTGCGCCCAGTACGGTCCGGAACGTGCAGAACAGAACCGTCACCACGAGCCGTGACTCGGTCCATCAGTACCTGCAGGAGATCGGCCGGCACCGTCTTCTCGACGCCGGGGAGGAGCGCCGACTCGCCGCCCTCGTCCAGGCCGGGCAGGACGCCAGGAAGTGCCTCTCGGGCGACGAGGAGCTGTCGGCCGAGAGGCGCGCCGAGCTCCGCAGGGTCCTCCGGGAAGGTGACGACGCCGCCCAGCAGTTCGCCGTCGCCAACCTCCGTCTCGTCGTCTCGGTGGCCAAGCGGTACCAGTGGTCGGGAGTGCCCCTCCTGGACCTGATCGAGGACGGCAACCTGGGACTGCTCAAGGCCGTCGAGAAGTACGACGGGACCCAGGGGTACAAGTTCTCCACCTATGCCGTGTGGTGGATCCGCCAGGCCATCGTGCGGGGGATCGAGAGCTCGGCCCGCATGATCCGTGTCCCCAGCCACGCCCACAGCGACGTCCTCCGGCTCCGCCGGACGGCCGACAGCCTCGAGAAGGAGTTGCACCGCCGGCCCACGCCCGACGAGCTGGTGGGCGCCCTCGGGTGGGGGAAGGAGCAGATGTCCAAGGCCCTCCGAGTCCCCTCCGACCCGGTCAGCCTCGACGTGCCACTGTCGGGCGACAGCGACGACGACCTGGGCTCCCTCGTCGAAGACGGCGCCGCGACCGACCCCGGCGACCTCGCCACCTCGAAGGTGGTCTCCGACACCGTCCTGGCCCTGCTCGAACAGGTGAACGAGCGGGAGCGGACCATCCTCCGGCTCCGCTTCGGCCTGGGCGCCGACGACCCCCACACGCTGGCGGAGATCGCCGACATGGTGGGGACGAGCCGGGAGCGGATCCGCCAGCTCGAGGCCCGGGCCCTCGAGAAGCTCCGGGGATCGCTCGACGCCGGCGAGGTGGCCGAGCTCCTCGCCTGCTGACGCCCTCCGCTCGGAGACCGGGACCTACCAGGAGGAGGGGCCCTTCGGCACCGCCGACCCGGTGGGCGGACGGGGCCGTGGCGTGAACTCCCGCCTCCTCCATCGAGGCGCCGTCCTCGGTGCATGACGGGCGCACAAGGTCGTGGCGTTGTACACCGACAGCACGGTCCCGCAGCCGGGCTCGGCGCACCGCCGCTGGGCAGGGTAGGTCCTCGGTTGTTCCTCCGACCGGCGCGTCCGGACCGTCAGCATCGCCGAAGGCACCTCATCACGATGGTGACGAGCTCCTCGGGGCTCACCGGCTTCTTCAAGAACCACGTCACCTTGGAGCCCCGGGCCATCACCTCGTCGTCGTAGAAGGCGCCCGTGACGAGGACCACAGGTGGTGGGTCGTCCAGGTGGTCGAGGAAGTGGGGGCCGTCGAGATTGGGCATGCGCACGTCGAGCACGATGGTGCGGGCCGTGACCTCCATGAGGTACGCCAACCCCTCGATGCCGTCGCCCGCCTCGCCGACGCTCAGGCCCGCCGAGCGGAGCACCTCGGCGAACGAGGACCGAGCACTCTCGTCGTCGTCGACGACGAGGACATCGACGACACGTGTCGCCGGCCCGTCCTCGTCAGCCCCCAACTCTCCGTCCATCTCGCCTGCCGGCCATCGTCGACAGGTGCGCCCCCCTGCAACACCATCGTCATCCCGGGGCCCCGCGAGCGCCAACAAGGGGACCACAACACCCCGAGGGCACAGGAGACCCCGGGCACCGCTACCCCCGTGGATTGGTGGCAATGCCGGTTGGGTACCGGTCGCCCCGGCGCGCTTTCCGAGAAGGGAGACCCGTGACCCTCAGTGCCTCCCCCAGAGACGACCACGGTCCTGACGCGGGCACCGACTCCCGCTACGTCCTCGCCCGATCCGGCGCCGTCGTCGGCCGAGTCGTCGCCTCCTACCGCAGCAGCCGTGCCGCCTGGATCGCGGTGGACGTGGGACTGCTGCAGCGTCGTGTCGTGATGGCGCCGCTCGAGGGAAGCCGAGTGATGGGCTCGGACTTGGTCCTGCCCTGGGACGCGGCGGTCATCAGAGAGGCTCCGGCAGCAAGCGACCTGTACTGCTTCGGAGTGGACGAGATGTCCGAGTACCGCCTTCGCCGGCACTACTGCCTCTAGCTCCCCCACACCGGGGACGGTGACCCGGCGGCGTGTCCTCCGGACGCGGGTGGACCCAGAGTCCACGATGTCCCGACACATCGTTCTCCGATGTCCATCACCGGTCGGGGTGGCCGGATTTGAACCGGCGGCCTCCACGTCCCGAACGTGGCGCGCTAACCAAGCTGCGCTACACCCCGCTTGCCGGCGGACCGGCCAGACCACGATGGTAGTTCCGCCGCAGCCGCCTTCCTTTCCGGCTCGCCGCCGCCTTCAGGAGGCGGTCTTCGGCGTCGTCCGGGCCGAC
>JAGWNV010000079.1 GCA_028872975.1 Acidobacteriota bacterium | reverse complement strand
GAAGGGCCGGCCCACGCTGCCCGGCTTGGCCAGCCACTCCGCCGGCGAGATGACCGTCGCCATGCCCTCGCTCGCCCCGTAGTACTCCCAGACGGTGTCGGGCGGGAAGACCTCGATGATCCGCCGCTTCACCGGCACCGGGCAGGGGGCGGCGGCGTGGAGGATCTTGCGGACGCTCGAGAGGTCGAAGGCCCGCCAGTCCGCCTCGAGGATGCGGATGAATTGGGCCGGGACCATCTGCGAGGTCGTGACCCGCTCGGTCTCGATGAGCCGGAGGGCCTCGGTGGCGTCCCACCGGGCCATGACCACGACGGCCGCCCCCTCGGCGAGGTGCATGAGGGCGTAGGCGCTCGGGGCGGTGTGGTACACGGGCCCGCACATGAGATGGACGTCCTCGGGCCCGAACCCCCAGAAGGCGGCGTAGGGATTGGGCGGGGCCTCGACGGCGGCCGGCGGCGCCGACCGCACGATGCCCTTCGGGCGGCCGGTCGTCCCCGAGGTGTAGGTCATGGTCATGACCGGCGACCCCACGTAGTCGGGGCGGGGCGGCCCGGTCACCGAGGAGGCGGCCCCGAGGGCGTCGGCCACGACCACGCCGGGGACGCCGGTGCGCTCGAGGACGCCGAGGGCGGCCGGGGCCCCGTCGTGGACGAGGGCCCGGGACGCCGAGTCGGCGACGAGGTAGGCCGCCTCGTCGGCGGTGAGCCTGGTGTTGACCGGCACCACCAGGGCGCCGAGCCGGCCCACCCCGTGCCAGGCGGCCAGCACGTCGAGACCGTTGGGGAGGGCGACGGCGACCCGGTCGCCGGGCTCGCGTACGTGGGGGGCGAGGAGGTGCGCCCAGGCGTCGGCCAGGCGGTCGAGCTCGCCGAAGCCCACCCGCCGGCCCTCGAAGACGACGGCGGTCCGCTCCGGCTCGGCCTGGGCCAGGGCGGCCACCCCCCGCACTCGCGGCGGGGCGGGCTGGGCGGAGGGGTCGAGGGCCACGGCGGGCCAGCTTAGGGAGCCTCCCGCCCCCCGTGCCTGACACGCACGTCAGGTCTAGGATCGGCTCTCCGGGGTCGCCCGTGGCGGGGCCCCCGCAGTGCAGGAGGATCGCCGTGCAGGCAGAAGACCTCGTCCTCGTGAGCGTCGACGACCACGTGGTCGAGCCACCCGACATGTTCGAGGGCCGGGTGCCGGCCAAGTGGAAGGACCGGGCGCCCCGGGTCGTCCACAAAGACGACGGCACCGACGTCTGGGTCTTCGAGGGCAACGAGATCCCGAACGTGGGCCTGAACGCCGTCGTGGGCCGGCCCCCCGAGGAGTACGGCATCGAGCCCACCTCCTTCGAGGAGATGCGTTCCGGCTGCTACGACATCGACGAGCGGGTCCGGGACATGAACGCCAACGGCGTCCTCGGCTCCATGTGCTTCCCCTCCTTCGTCCAGTTCTGCGGCCAGCTCTTCGCCCGGACCGAGGACAAGGAGCTCGCCATCGACATGCTCCGGGCCTACAACGACTGGCACGTGGAGTCCTGGTGCGGCGCCCACCCTGGCCGCTTCATCCCCCTCTCCATCCCCCCCATCTGGGACCCCGAGCTCATGGGCCAGGAGGTCCGCCGGATGGCGGCCAAGGGATGTCACGCCGTCACCTTCTCGGAGAACCCCTCCAAGCTGGGGTGGCCGAGCTTCCACTCCCCCCACTGGGACCCCTTCTGGGCCGCCTGCGAGGACGAGGGCACGGTGGTCTGCCTCCACATCGGCTCCTCCTCGACCCTGGCCATCACCGCCCCGGACGCCCCCTTCGACGTCCTCATCGCCCTCCAGCCGGTGAACATCATCCAGTGCGCTGCCGACCTCCTCTTCTCGCCGGTGCTCCGGAAGTTCCCCTCCATCCGCATCGCCCTGTCCGAAGGCGGGATCGGCTGGATCCCCTACTTCCTCGAGCGTGTCGACTACGTCTACGCCCACCACAAGGCCTGGACCGGTCAGGACTTCGGCGACAAGCTCCCCAGCCAGGTCTTCAAGGAGCGCATCGTCACCTGCTTCATCGACGACGCCTTCGGCGTGGAGAACCGCCACCACCTGAACCTCGAGAACGTCACCTGGGAGTGCGACTATCCCCATTCCGACTCCACCTGGCCCAACGCCCCCGAGATGGCCATGAAGTACCTGGCGGGGGTGCCCGACGCCGAGGTGGACAAGATCACCCACCAGAACGCCATGCGGATCTTCCAGTACGACCCCTTCTCGGTGAGGCCCCGCCAGCAGTGCACGGTGGCCGCCCTGCGGGCCGAGGCGGCCGACGTGGACGTGTCGCTGCGGCCCCGGCGTGCCGGCGGCGAGCGCAGGACGACCCTGGCGGCCGACCTGGCCAAGATGGCGAGCGGTCGCGACTGAGCCCGAGACCGACCGGTGACTGACCCCCCGGCGCCGGCAGCGGGAGCCGGAGGCGCCTCGAACTACGACCCCGAGACCGTCCGCGCCAAGTACCTCGCCGAGCGAGACCGGCGGATGGTCCCGGGCCGGACCGACATCGCCGACCTCCGGTCCGACGACCGATTCGCCCGCTACCGCCGGGACCCCTTCACCCCCTACGCCGACCGTGAGCCCCGCGCCGACGAGGTCGACGTCGTCGTCCTGGGCGGCGGCATCGCCGGCATCCTGGCCGGCGCCGAACTCCGCCGGGCCGGCGTGGAGCGGATCCGCATCGTCGACCAGGCCGGTGGCATCGGGGGGACCTGGTACTGGAACCGCTACCCGGGGGTGATGTGCGATGTCGAGTCCTACATCTACATCCCCATGCTCGAGGAACTGGGTTACGTCCCGTCGCGCCGCTACGCCTGGGGCGAGGAGATCCTCCGGTGCCTCCAGTCCATCGCCGACCGGTTCGACCTCACCGCCGACGCCCTGTTCCACACCGGGGTGACCCGGGCCGAGTGGGACGAGGAGTCGGCCCGGTGGGTCATCCACACCGACCGGGGCGACGCCGTGCGCTGCCGGTGGTACGTGCTCGCCCCGGGGATCCTCACCCTCATGAAGCTCCCCGCCATCGAGGGCATGGAGGAGTTCGCCGGCCACGCCTTCCACACCGCCCGCTGGGACTACGCCTACACCGGCGGCGGCGCCCACGAGCCCCTCACCGGGCTGGCCGGCAAGCGGGTCGCCCTCGTCGGCACCGGGGCGAGCGGCATCCAGTGCCTGGCGCCCCTGGCCGAGGCGGCCCAGCACGTCTACGTCTTCCAGCGCACCCCCTCGGCCATCGGCGAGCGGGGCAACCGAGACACCGACCCGGCCTTCGCCGCCGGGCTGGCCCCGGGCTGGCAGCGGGCCCGGAACGACAACTTCCAGGCCATCATGCTGGGCCGGCCGGTCGAGGTGGACGAGGTCGACGACGGCTGGACGCACGACTGGGCCGCCGTCCACAACCCGCCCCGGTGGGAGGGCATGACGACGGCCGAGTACCTCCGCCGGGCCGAGGAGGTCGACTACGCCATCATGGAGGCTCACCGCCGTCGCGTCGACGAGCTCGTGGCCGACCCCGTCAAGGCCGACGTCCTCAAGCCCTACTACCGCTACCTCTGCAAGCGGCCCTGCTTCCACGACGAGTACCTGCAGGCCTTCAACAACGGCAACGTGACCCTGGTCGACTGCCCGGCCGGTGTCGAGCGGATCACCGGGCGGGGGCCCGTCGTCGACGGCCAGCAGTACGACGTCGACTGCATCGTCTACGCCACCGGCTTCGAGCCCGAGCTCACCCCCCTCCAGCGCCGGGTCGGCCAGGACGTCGTGGGGCGGGGCGGGATCACCCTGGCCGAGAAGTGGGCCGGGGGCGCCGCCACCCTCTTCGGCATGACGACCCGGGGGTTCCCGAACCTGTTCGTCATGCCGGCGCCGGGCCAGCAGGCGGTGGTGACGGTCAACTCCACCCAGCTGGCCGTCCTCGGCGCGGAGTTCGTCGGCAGGACGCTGCGGCTGCTGCGCGACGGAGGCGTCGAGGTGTTCGACGTCGCCGCCGACGCCGAGGAGGCCTGGACACAGAAGGTCGTCGACTCCTTCGTCGACGCCAGCGCCGTCCTGTCGGCCTGCACCCCCTCCCGGCTCAACAACGAAGGCCGGCCCGAGCTCATGAACCCCCGCAACGGCAGCTACGGCCGGGGCATGGGGGACTGGTTCGGCTACCGCCGGCTCCTCGAGGAGTGGCTCGAGGACGGCGCCCTCGAAGGGCTGGAGCTCAAGGTCCGGTCGGCGGCGTCGTGACCGGCCGCCAGCGGGTCGCCGTCGTCACCGGCGGCGGGGGCGGGATCGGGGCCGCCATCGCCGAGGAGCTCGGGCGCAGGGGCTGGTTCGTCGTCCCCCTCGACCCCATGGTCACCCTCGACGGCTCCGAGCGGCTGCCCGAGCCCGAGGAGACGACGGCCGGGCGGATCGTGGCGGCCGGGGGCGCGGCACGCCAGGCGTCGGTGTCGGTCACCGACGGCGAGGCCGTCGACGACCTCTTCGAGAGCCTGGCCAGGGAGCACGGGGGCCTCGACGCCGTGGTCAACGTGGCCGGCATCACCCGCCAGACCGGCTTCGCCCACGGCACCGAGGAGGACTGGCTGGCCGTGCTCGGCGTCCACCTCGGGGGCTACCTCCACGTGCTCCGCTCGGCGCTCCCCCTCATGACGGCGGCGGGCAGCGGCCGGATCGTCGGGGTGACCTCGGGGTCGGGCTGGCGCCCCGCCGACGCCGGGGCCTACAGCGCGGCCAAGCGGGTGGTGGCGGCCCTCACCTGGGAGCTCGGCCGGCTCCTGCCGACGGGGGTGGCCGTGAACGCCGTCTCCCCCATCGCGGCGACGAGGATGGTGGCCGCCGCCATCGACCGCGCCAAGGAGCGGGCCCGGACCGGAGGGCGCGGCGGGAGCGGGGGCGGGCTGTCCCTGGCCGGCATGCCCGGGCCCGCCGACCTCGCCCCCTTCGGCGCCCACCTCCTCGAGGACGGCTTCGGCTGGTGCACCGGCCAGGTCCTCTTCACCGGCGGCTCCGAGGTCGCCCTCGTGGGCGAACCCCGGCTCATGGAGGTGGTCCGTACCGGCGGGATCGGCTCCCTGCGCCGGGTCCTCGGCACCGTGGTGCCCCGGGCCTTCGCCCGGGCCGAGACGGCCCAGGCCACCGACGGGGGCGGCAACCCGCGCTTCGGCGGCCTCTTCGACGAACCCGAGGCCGGCTCCGGGGGCGGCGGTACCGGCCCCCGCGATCCGGGTGGCACGGGGGCGGCGGTCGCCGAGGTCCGGACCTGCGCCCTCGTGACCGACCGGCCCGCCCTCGGCGAGGCGCTCGCCGGCGTCCTCGGCGCCCGGGGCCTCACCTGCCACCGCCTCGACACGGCCCGGGGCTTCGGGCCCGCGGCGGCGGCCCTCCGGTCCCTCGTCGAGGCGAGGGGGCCCGTCGACGCCGTCGTGGTGGCGGCCGGCGCGGAGACCCGGAGCGGGGCCGACGGCGGCGGGTGGGAGCGGGTCCTCGCCGAGCACGCCGGCATCGTCGACGGCCTCGGTGCCGACGGCGCCTGGGCCAGGGCTGTCGCCGACTACGCCCTCGAGGCCTCCCGGCCGGTGCACCTCGTCACCCTGACCGAGGCCACGACGGCGGGCGGGCGCAGCCGGGCCCAGGCCGCCGTCCAGCTGGCCCGGGTGGGCCCGGCGTCGACGGAGGGCCGCGTGGCCGCCTTCGGGGTGAGCCTCGAGGCGCCCGAGAAGGAATCGGCCGTGCCGGCCGCCGAGCTCGTCGGGGCGTTGCTCACCGATGCCGGCGCGGCGCCGCTGGCCGGCGCCGAGCTCGTCGTGGGACCGGGATGGGTCGGCCTGCGGAGCCACCCCAGGCCACTCGGGAGCATCACCTACGGGGGCCCGGCCGTCCCCGTCTGGCTCGACGACGCCCTCCGGGAGATGGCCGGCGCCGGCTCTCCTCGCCACGACGGCGGGGACCACCGGTGACCGCTCGGCCGGGGCGCGTCGTCGACGCCCACGTCCACCTCTGGGACCCGGCCCGGCGGGACTGGTACCCCTACCTGTCGACCGGCCAGCACTCCCCGGCGCCGGGCGGCGCCGGGGACCCGGCCCGTATGCACCGCCTGTTCGACCTCGAGGCCTACCGGGCCGAGGCCGGGGGGTGGCACGTCGAGAAGCTCGTGAACGTGGCCGCCGCCACCGGGCCCCACTCCGTGGACGAGACCCTGGCGCTCGACGCCCGGGGTGCCGCCGAGGGCCAGCCCGCCGCCGTCGTGGGCGGCCTGCCCCCCACCGAGACGGTCGCCGAAGCCGTGGCACTCCTCGACCGGCAGATGGCCGCCGGCCGGTTCCGGGGCGTGCGCCCCATGGGGGGACTGGACCGGCCCCTGCCCGATCGGGCCGTCCTCGAGGCGCTCCGTGACCGCCACCTCGTCTTCGAGCTCATGGCCCATCCCGACCAGCTCGTCGACGCCGCCGCCGGCCTGGCCGTCGTCGACGGGCTCACCGTCGTGGTCGAGCACACCGGCTGGCCCCGCTCGGACGCCGAGGAGGAGCAGGCCCTGTGGCGCCGGGGCATCGACGCCCTGGCCGGAACCGGCGAGCGGGTGGTGTGCAAGCTCTCGGGGCTGGCCATGCCGCTGCGGTGCATGCGGGCCGAGGCGTTCTCGCCGTGGCTCGAGCACGCCATCGAGGCCTTCGGCGTCGACCGGTGCATGTTCGCCAGCAACTTCCCGGTGGACTCGGTGTACGGCACCTTCGACGAGCTCTACGAGGTCTTCAGCACCGTCACCGCCGGGCTCGGCGCCGCAGACCGGCAGAAGCTCTTCGCCGGGAACGCCGAGCGGGTCTACCGCCTCTGACGACGCCGTCGCGCCCGGACGACGGTGAAGCCGAAAGGATGTCGATGACGGACTGGACGAGGGTGCCGGTGCTCGTGGGCGCCGGCCAGCACACCAACCGCGAAGAGGACCCGGCCCGCGCCCCGGACCCGGTCGAGCTCATGGCCATGACGGCAGTCGAGGCCGCCGCCGGCCTGCCCGGCGTCGACGCGCTGGCGGCGCTGGCCGGGCTCACCCACTGCTGGACGGTCCACTCCCTGTCGCTGCGCCACAGCGACCCGGCCGGCGCCCTGGCCACCCGGATCGGCGCCGGGGCGGCGACGACGCGGTGCTCGGGCATGGGCGGGAACATCCCTCAGTGGCTCGTCGACCGGGCCGCCGAGCTGGTGGTGGCCGGGGAGCGGCCGGTCGTCCTCATCGCCGGGGCCGAAGCCCTCGCCACCCGGCGGCGGGCCAAGCGCCAGGATGTCCGCCTCGACTGGCCCGGGGACGGGGGCTGGCCCGACACCTGGCCCGCCCTCGAGGCGGACCTCGGCGTCCATCGCGCCGAGCGGGCGGCCGGGCTCGAACAGGCCACCGCCATGTACGCCCTCATCGAGACGGCCATCGCCCACGCCGAAGGGCGCGACTCGGCGGGAACGGCGGCGGCGATCGGCGCCCTCATGGCCCGGTTCAACGCCGTGGCCGCCGCCAACCCCAACTCCTGGTTCCCGGCCCGGCGGAGCGCGGCGGAGATCGCCGGGGTGACGGCGGACAACCGCCTCATCCATCACCTCTACCCGAAGTACGTGAACGCCGTCATGGACGTCGACATGGGTGCCGCCGTGCTCCTCACCGACGCCCAGCGGGCCCGGGACTGGGGGCTCGGTCCCGACGAGGTCGTCTACGTCCGGGGCTGGGCCGACGCGCATGACATCTGGTACCTCTCCGAGCGTCCCGAGGTCCACCGGGCCGGGGCCCTGTCCCGGGCCGCCGCCGCGGCGCTGTCCATGGCCGGGACCACCCTCGACGACGTCGGCGCCTTCGACCTCTACTCCTGCTTCCCCAGCTCGGTGGAGGCCGCCCTCGACGCCCTCGGCCTCGACGCCGACGACCCCCGCCCCCTCACGCTCACCGGAGGGCTCCCCTATCACGGCGGCCCGGGGAGCAACTACGTCACCCACTGCATCGCCAACGCCCTGTCGTGGCTGCGCGCCGGAAAGGGCGACCACGCCCTCGTGCACGGGAACGGCTACTACCTCACGAAGCACGCCGTCGGCCTCTACTCCCGCCTCCCCCCGGCCGACCCGCCTGTGCCCGACGAGAAGCTCCAGGACGAGATCGACGCCGCCGCCGTCCCCGTCCCCGTCGAGCGGTCCCTGCCGGGCCGGGCCGCGGTGGTGGCCTACACCGCCGCCTTCGGTCGCGACGGGGCCCCCGGCCCCGCCACCCTGATCGCCGAGTCGGGCGGGAGGCGGACGGTGGCCGTCGCCGACGACGCCCTCACCGGCGCCCTGCTCGCCGGCGACGGGGTCGGCGCGGCGGTGACCCTCGAGGCCCGCCAGGGCGGCCCCGACGTCAGTCGATCAGCGTGAGCGCCTGCTCCGGGCAGTTCTCGACGCCGCTGCGGGCGGCGTCCTCCCGGCCGGCGGGGACGTCGTCCACGAGCAGGAGGCAGTGGCCGACGTCGTCGGCGTCGAAGAGGTCCGGGGCGAGCATGTAACAGCGCCCGTGCCCCTGGCACCGCTCGGGGTCCAGGACGATCCGCACGCCGGTCAGTGTACGGCGGGGAACACCAGGGGCAGATGGTGCAGCGAACGCAGCCCGGTGGTGTACTCGAGCACGGTACCGGGGGTGAGCTCGTACTCGGGGATGCGGCGGTGGAACTCCCGCAGTGCCACCCGGAGCTCCATGCGGGCCAGGTGCGACCCGAGGCACCGGTGGACGCCACCGCCGAAGGCGAGATGGGGGTTGGGGTTGCGCCCGAGATCCACTTCCTCGACGCCGGGGTGGCCGGCGTCGTCGGTGTTGGCCGAGCCGAGGAGGAGCATGACCTGCTCGCCGGCCCGGATGGGGCAGCCGCTGATCTCGATGTCCTCGGTGGCCACCCGGGGCACGGCCGGCACCGGGGACTCCCAGCGCAGGAGCTCCTCGACCGCCGAGGGGATGAGGGTCTCGTCCCCCACGAGCTGCCGGCGGTGGTCGGCGTTCTGGGCCAGGTAGGCGAAGAAGCAGTCCAGGGAGTCGGTGACCGTGTCGAGCCCGGCGATGATGAAGAGGTAGCAGATGTCGACGACCTCGTCGTCGCTGAGCCGCTCCCCGTCGACCTGGCCCGCCATGATCTGGCCGAGCAGGTCGTCGGTCGGGTTCGTCTTACGGTCCTCGAGGACCCGCTCGAAGTACTCGTAGACGGCCTTGCCCGCCTTCTGACGGTAGGGGGCCTGCTCCTCCATGGTGAGCCCCGGCGGCCGGATGATGTCGTCCTTCAGGGCCAGGAAGAGGCCGAGGTCGGCGAGGGACAGTCCCATGAGCTTCAGGAAGACCCGGCACGGGAGGGGGACGGCGAACTCCTCGTGGAGGTCG
>JAGWNV010000078.1 GCA_028872975.1 Acidobacteriota bacterium | reverse complement strand
CGCGAGATCCTCGCGGGCACGACCCGTGAGGCCGCCGACGTCATCGGCAAGGTGCTGGCCTCGGCGATCGCCAATGCCGTCACCAATGACGAGATGTCCGCCGACGAGCTCTACGTCTCGGCCTGCTACGCCGACGAGGGCACGACGGTCAAGCGCTGGCGCCCCCGGGCCCGGGGCCGGGCCACCCGGATCCGCAAGCGCACCTGCCACATCACCGTGATCGTGAGCCGGCTCCCCGAGGACCGTCTCCAGCGCCGCCGGGCCCGCCAGGCCGTCTCCACCGCCGCCACCCGGTCCCGCCGCGTGGCCGCCTCCCGTCGGGGCCGGCCCGCCGCAGCCGAGGAGCCGGTGCTCGACCAGGTTGAGGAGACGCCCGAGGACGAGCTCGAGGACGTCACCGACGAGGTCGTCGAGGACGAGGACGTCGAGGACGTCGAGGACGGAGCCGAGGACGCCGCCGGCGAGGTGGCGGGGGAGTCCGGCGAGGCAGCAGACGACGAGGCGGCCGCCGAGGGCGCCACGGAGGAGAGCGACTGATGGGCCAGAAGGTCAACCCCTACGGGTTCCGCCTCGGGGTCACCACCGACTGGAAGTCGCGGTGGTTCGAGGAGCGCAACTACCAGGACTTCGTGGTCGAGGACTGGAAGATCCGCCACTACCTCATGTCCCAGCTCGAGTCGGCGGCGGTGAGCCGGATCGAGATCGAGCGCACCCGGGACCGGCTGCGCGTGGACATCCACACCGCCCGGCCCGGCATCGTCATCGGCCGGCGGGGGTCGGAGGCGGACCGGCTCAAGAAGAAGCTCGAGGACATCACCGGCCTGCGCAACCGCATCCAGCTCAACATCCAGGAGATCAAGCAGCCCGAGCTCGACGCCGCGCTCATCGCCCAGAGCATCGGCGACCAGCTGGCCAGGCGGGTCGCGTTCCGCCGTGCCATGAAGCGGGCCATGCAGACGGTGACGAAGGCCGGCGCCCTCGGGGTCCGGGTCCAGTGCTCGGGTCGCCTGGGCGGCTCCGAGATGGCCCGCAAGGAGGGCTACCGGGAGGGCCGGGTGCCGCTGCACACCCTCCGGGCCGACATCGACTACGGGTTCCGGGAGGCCCGGACCACCTTCGGCCGCATCGGCGTGAAGGTGTGGATCTACAAGGGCGACATCCTCCCCTACAAGCTCTCCTCGGAGGACAAGATCTCCCGCGAGGCGGCCATGGCCGCCGGGGAGACCTCGGGCCAGAGCGGTCCCCGCCGGCTCGTCACCGCCGGCGGCGGCCGGCGCCGCGCCGAGCAGGGCGAGCCGGGCAGCGCCCCCACCACCACCGGTCCGGCTCCCGACGGCGAGGCGGCCCCCACCCCCCTGCCCGGGGCCACCGAAGGCGATGGTGACCTCGAGCGCCTCCTCGCCGAGGAGGAGGAGATCGAGCGCCGCACCCGGGTGGAGCACCACGAGACGCCCCACTTCCGCAAGGAGACGGACTGATGTTGATGCCCCGCAAGGTGAAGCACCGCAAGCAGCACCGCGGGCGCACCGAGGGCGCGGCCAAGGGCGGCACCACGGTCAACTTCGGTGACTTCGGAATCCAGGCCCTCGAGCCGGGCTGGCTCACCCAGCGCCAGATCGAGGCCGCCCGTATCGCCATGACCCGCCACGTGAAGCGCGGCGGCAAGGTCTGGATCCGGGTCTTCCCCGACAAGCCGGTGACCCAGAAGCCCGCCGAGACCCGGATGGGCTCGGGGAAGGGCAACCCCGAGCACTGGGTGGCCGTCGTCCGCCCCGGCCGGGTCCTCTTCGAGCTGGCCGGCGTGGACCGGGACCTGGCCAAGGCCGCCATGGAGCGGGCCATCCAGAAGCTGCCCTTCAAGGCCCGCTTCGTCGTCCGCCCCGGCACCCACGGGACGGCCGAGGTCGAGGTGGAGGCATGACCACCGCCGCCGAGCTCCGCGAGCTCGAGGAGGAGGAGCTCGAGACGCGCCTGGCCGAGTCCCGCCGGGAGCTGCTCAACCTCCGCTTCCAGCTGGCCACCGGCCAGCTCGACAACCCGGCCCGCCTGGCCGAGGTCCGCAAGGACGTGGCCCGGACCCTCACCGTGCTCCGGGACAGGGAGATCGCCGAGGCCGAGGGCAGGCCCTTCGCCCCCGCCCCCGCCCCGGCGGCACCGCCCCGCCCCCGTCGGGCCAAGGCCGCCGCCGTGGTGGCGGAGGAGGCCGAGGCCGAGGAGCTCGCCGACGAGGAGCTCGAGGACCAGTTCGTGGCCGAGGAAGACCTCGAGGAAGAGGTCGTCGCCGAGGACGAGGACGACGACGAGGAGGACCAGTGATGGCCGACGAGCAGACGCCGTCTCGGGCCAACCGGAAGGTGCGGGAGGGCACCGTGGTGTCCGACAAGATGGACGCCACGGTCGTCGTCGCCGTGACCGAGCGGGTGCGCCACGCCCGCTACGGCAAGACCGTCCAGCGGACCACCAAGCTCTACGCCCACGACCAGGCCAACGACGCCAAGGTCGGGGACCGGGTCCGGATCATGGAGACCCGGCCTGTGTCGAAGACCAAGCGGTGGCGGGTGACCGAGGTGCTGGAGCGTGCCCGGTGATCCAGCAGGAGTCCCGGCTCAAGGTGGCCGACAACTCGGGCGCCCGCGAGGTGCTCTGCATCAAGGTCCTGGGCGGGTCCCGGCGCCGCTACGCCGGCATCGGCGACATCTTCGTGGCCACGGTGAAGGACGCCATCCCCGGGGCCGCGGTGAAGAAGGGAGAGGTCGTGAAGTGCGTCGTGGTCCGCACCGCCAAGGAGCGGCGCCGCCCCGACGGGAGCTACATCAAGTTCGACGAGAACGCAGCGGTGCTCATCAACGAGCAGCAGCAGCCACGAGGGACCCGGATCTTCGGCCCCGTGGGCCGGGAGCTGCGCGACAAGCGGTTCATGCGGATCGTCTCGCTGGCCCCGGAGGTGTTGTGATGCGGATCCGCAAGGGAGACACGGTCGAGGTCCTCTCGGGGAAGCACCGCGGCAAGCGGGGCGAGGTCATGCGCGCCTTCCCCAAGGCGGGCACCGTCGTGGTGGACGGGGCCAACATGGCCAAGCGCCACACGAAGCCCAGGGGCGCCACCATGCAGGGCGGGATCATCGACAAGGACATGCCCATCCCCGTCTCGGCGGTCGCCATCGTCTGCGCCTCCTGCGGGCCGTCGCGCATCGGCGTGAGGATCGACGACCAGGGCCGCAAGGTCCGGGTGTGCAAGAAGTGCGGAGGTGACCTGTGACCACCACCACCACCACCGCCCGCCCCCGGCTCAAGGAGCGCTACGACACGGTCCTGCGGGCCCAGATCAAAGACGCCCTGGGGCTCGCCAATATCATGGAGGTCCCCCGCCTCGAGAAGATCGTGGTGAACATGGGCGTGGGGAAGGCCACCCAACAAGCCTCGCTGCTCGAGGGAGCCGTCCGGGACCTCGAGGTGATCACCGGCCAGAAGCCGGCGGTGACCCGGGCCCGGAAGTCGATCGCCAGCTTCAAGCTCCGCGAGGGGATGGCCATCGGCGCCAAGGTCACCATGCGGGGCGACAGGGCCTGGGAGTTCCTCGACCGGCTCATCGCCCTCGCCATCCCCCGCATCCGGGACTTCCGGGGGCTGCCGCCCAACTCCTTCGACGGCCGGGGCAACTACACCTTCGGCGTCAACGAGCAGCTGATCTTCCCCGAGATCGACTACGACCGCATCGACACCACCCGAGGCATGGACATCACGATCTGCACCACCGCCCGGACCAACGAGGAGGGACGTGCCTTCCTCGCCGCCTTCGGGTTCCCGTTCAGGCAGGAGAGCGTCTAGCACCATGGCCAAGAAGGCACTGATCGAGAAGCAGCAGCGCACACCCAAGTTCAAGGTCCGGGGCTACACCCGGTGCCGCCGGTGCGGCCGGCCCAAGGCCGTCTACCGCAAATTCGGGCTGTGCCGGATCTGCCTCCGGGAGCTGGTCCACGCCGGGGAGATCCCCGGCGTCACGAAGGCGAGCTGGTGAGGGGGGCGCGCGCATGACCATGACCGACCCCATCGCCGACATGCTCACCCGCATCCGGAACGCCAACACGGCCATGCACGACACCGTGAAGATGCCGAGCTCCAAGCTTAAGGAGAGCCTGGCCCGGATCCTCGAGCGCGAGGGCTACATCGAAGGGTTCCAGGTGTCCCCGGCCCCGAGCCACCCCGGCAACGTCCTCGAGATCACCCTCAAGTACTCCCCGGAGCGGTCCCGGACCATCGCCGGGATCCAACGGATCTCGAAGCCCGGGCTCCGCATCTACGCCCAGGCCGACCGGATGCCGCGCGTCCTCGGCGGGATGGGCGTGGCGGTGCTGTCCACGAGCCACGGGCTCATGACCGACCGCGAGGCCCGCAAGCGCCGCGTGGGCGGGGAGGTGCTCTGTTATGTCTGGTGAGCTGCCCGTGACCGCCGGGGAGGTGGGGCGCTGATGTCGCGCATCGGCAGGTCCCCCATCGCCGTCCCGAGCGGGGTCACCGTGGCCGTCGCCGACCGCACCGTCACCGTGACCGGCCCTCAGGGCACCCTGTCACGCCGGCTGCCCGGCGCCATCAGTGTCCGCCAGGAGGACACGACCCTCCTCGTGGAGCGGCCCGACGACGAGCGCCACAACCGGGCCCTGCACGGCCTCACCCGGTCGCTCTTGGCCAACATGGTCACCGGCGTCACGGCAGGGTTCACGAAGGAGCTCGAGATCGTGGGCGTCGGCTACCGGGCCCAGGCCCGGGGACCGGGCGCCCTCGAGCTCGCCCTCGGCTTCTCCCACCCGGTCACCGTGGACGCCCCCGACGGGGTGACCTTCGAGGTGCCCGTCCCCACCCGCATCGTGGTGAAGGGCATCGACAAGGAGAAGGTGGGCCAGGTGGCGGCCGACATCCGCAAGATCCGCAAGCCCGAGCCCTACAAGGGCAAGGGCGTGCGCTACGCCGGCGAGCGCGTCCTGCGCAAGGCCGGCAAGGCGGCCAAGTGAGATGACGATCACCTCTGCGAAGAAGCGCAACCTCCGGATCCGGCGCCACGCCCGGGTCCGCAAGCACATCGTGGGCACCCCCGAGCGGCCCAGGCTGGCCGTGTTCCGCTCGGCACGCCACATCTCGGCCCAGGTCATCGACGACACCACCGGGCGCACCCTGGCCCAGGCCACCACCGTCGAGGCCGACCTGCGGGCCGCCCCGGGCGGGAACGTGTCGGCCGCCGAGTCGGTGGGCCGGCTCGTGGCCGAGCGGGCCAAGGCCGCCGGGGTGTCGGCCGTCGTGTTCGACCGCGGGGGCAACCGGTACCACGGGCGGGTGGCCGCCCTGGCCGATGCCGCCCGCCAGGCAGGACTGGAGTTCTGATGGTGCTCGACGGGCAGTTCGAGGAGCGGACCATCCGGGTCAACCGGGTGGCCAAGGTGGTGAAGGGCGGCCGGCGGTTCTCCTTCACCGCCCTCATGGTGGTCGGCGACGGCAACGGCCGGGTCGGCCTCGGCTACGGCAAGGCCAAGGAGGCGGGCCTGGCCGTGCAGAAGGGCATCGAGGAGGCGCGCAAGAACATGTTCGACGTGCCCCTGGCCGGCTCGACCATCACCCATCCCATCATCGGGGAAGCCGGAGCCGGCCGGGTCATGCTGAAGCCCGCCGCCCCCGGCACCGGCGTGATCGCCGGCGGGGCGGCCCGCGCCATCCTCGAGATGGCCGGCATCCACGACATCCTCTGCAAGTCCCTCGGGTCCTCCAACGGGATCAACGTGGCCCATGCCACCATCGCCGGGCTCCAGGCCCTGCGCCGTCCCGAGGACGTGGCCCGCCTCAGGGGCCGGCCCGTCGACGAGCTCGTCCCCCGCGGGGTGCTGCGGGCCTACCGGGAGCGCCAGCGGGCCGCCGACCTGTTCCACGAGGTGGGCTCGTGACCCCGGCCCGTCGCAGCACCGCCGAGGCCCCCGCCGGGGCCATCCGGGTCACCCAGGTGCGCTCTGCCATCAGCGCCAAGCCCAAGCACCGGGGCACCCTGCGGGCCCTCGGCCTGCGGGGCGTGGGCCGGTCCCGGGTGCTGCCCGACCGGCCCGAGATCCGGGGCATGCTGGCGCGCGTCCCGCATCTCGTCGAGCTCTCCCCGGCCACGGCCGAGGAGGCCGAGGAGGCCCGGGCCAAGAACGAGAAGGTCCGCGCCGAGCACCGTGTCGCCGAGCACCGCGGGGGCGCGGCGGGGACGAAGGAGCGGCCATGAAGATCCACGACCTCCAGCCACCGGCGGGCGCCCATCGCGGCCGGCGGCGGGTGGGCCGCGGCATCGCCGGCAAGGGCGGCAAGACCGCCGGCCGGGGGACCAAGGGCCAGGGAGCCCGGGACACCGTGCCCGTCGGCTTCGAGGGCGGCCAGCTCCCCCTGGCCCAGCGCATCCCCAAGCTGAAGGGGTTCCGCAACCCCTTCCGGGTGTCCTACGCGGCGGTCAACCTCGACACCCTCGACGCCCTGGCCGGCGACGATGTCGACCCCGAGGTGCTCCGCCAGGCGGGTCTCGTCCGCAAGGGGGCCCTCGTGAAGGTGCTGGGCCGCGGCGAGGTCCACCGGGCGCTGCACGTCAAGGTCCACGCGCTCTCCGCGTCTGCTCGAGCGGCCATCGAGGGTGCGGGGGGGACGGTCGAGGTCCTCGACCTGCCCTTCGGCCACGGCCGGCCCCCGGCGCGGGGGAACGCGCTCACCAACCGCTAGCCTTTCGTCTCCGGCCCCCGGAGACCGGTCGCCGTGCTCGCAGGCCGGAGCACGTGGGAGGGACGGCGTTGCTCTCGAGCCTCAAGAACATCTTCAAGGTTCCCGACCTCCGGAACAAGGTCGTCTTCACCCTGGGCGTCATCGGGCTGTACCAGCTCGGGGCCAACGTCATCTGCCCCTACATCTCCATCAGCCAGGTCCAGCAGCTGGAGAACCAGGCCAAGCAGGCCGGCATCCTCGGCTTCCTGAACCTCTTCTCGGGCGGCGGCCTCCTGCGCATGGCCGTCTTCGGCCTCGGGATCATGCCCTACATCACGAGCTCGATCATCATCCAGCTCCTCTCGACGGTGATCCCCAAGCTCGAGGAGTGGCGGGACCAGGGGGCGGTGGGCCAGAAGAAGCTCACCCAGACCACCCGGTACCTCACCATCGGCCTGGCCCTCCTCCAGTCCTCGGGCCTCGTCTACGTCTTCCACTCCGGGGCGGCCGGGCTCCTCGGCAGCAACACCAACGTCGACCTCATCCCCAACTTCACCCTGTGGCGGGCGGGCTTCATCGTCCTCACCCTCACCGCCGGGACCGCCTTCGTCATGTGGCTGGGCGAGCTCATCACCCAGCGGGGGGTGGGCAACGGCATGTCCATCCTCATCTTCGCCAACGTGGTGGCCGGGATCCCTGCCGGCTACACGGCCGTGCTCGACGAGGGGGGCCGGCTCAAGTTCGGGGTGATGGTGGGCCTCACCGTCGTCCTTCTGGCGATCATCGTCTTCATGGAGCAGGGCCAACGCCGCATCCCGGTCACCTTCGCCAAGCGGGTGGTGGGCCGGCGCATGTACGGGGGGTCGTCGACCTACATCCCCCTGAAGGTCAACCAGTCCGGCGTCATCCCCATCATCTTCGCCAGTTCGCTCCTGTACATCCCGGTGCTGCTGGCCAACATCATCCCCTCCACCGCGTTCCGGACCTTCGTGAACAACCACATCACGCCGACGAGCCTGGTCTACGTGGTCACCTACGGGCTCCTCATCTTCGCCTTCACCTTCTTCTACGTCTACGTGGCCTTCGACCCCCACCAGCAGGCCGACATCATCCGAAAGCAGGGCGGCTACATCCCGGGCATCCGGCCCGGACCGCCCACGGAGAAGTACCTCTCCCGCATCCTCAACCGCATCACGCTCCCGGGCGGGTTCTACCTCGCCGTGGTGGCCGTGGTGCCCTCGCTGCTCCTGGCGCTGTGGCACCTCACCGGCTACCCGTTCTACGGGACCACGCTGCTCATCGCCGTCGGGGTCTCCCTCGAGACCATGAAGCAGATCGACAGCCAGCTGATGATGCGGAACTACGAGGGCTTCCTGAAGTAGCGCGCGTGGTCCCAGGGGTCAGGCTCGTGGTGCTCGGCAAGCAGGGCGCCGGCAAAGGGACGCAGTGTGTGCGGCTGTCGCACCACTACGTCGTCCCGCACATCTCCACCGGCGACATGCTGCGCGGGGCCGTGAAGAGCGGCTCCGACCTCGGCGTCAAGGTGAAGGAGGTCATGGACTCGGGCGAGCTGCTGGGCGACGACCTCATCATGGAGATGGTGGCCGAGCGACTGGCCGAGCCCGACGCCAGGGCCCGGGGGTTCATCCTCGACGGCTGCCCCCGCACCACCCACCAGGCCGAGATGGTCGCCGCCCTCCTGAACCCCGGCGACATCGACCTCGCCGTCGACATCGAGGTGCCCACCTCCCAGGTGCTCCGCCGCCTGGCCGCCCGGCGGGTCTGCGTGGACTGCGGGGCCAACTACTCGGTGGCCGCCCCGCCCCGGGTCAACTGGACCTGCGACGTCTGCGGCGGCGAGGTGGTCCAGCGCGACGACGACAAGGAGGAGGCCATCCGGCGCCGCCTCGAGCTCTACGAGCGCCAGACCGCCCCCCTCATCGACTTCTACGAGAAGCGGGGCCAGCTCACCAAGGTGAACGGGGTGGGGGCCCCCGACACCGTCCTGCGCCGGATCATCCGGGCCACAGAGGACCGCCGCCAGCGCTGGGGGAGGCACCGGTGAGGCGGACGGCCGAGGAGATCTCGAAGATGCGCCGGGCCGGCAAGGTGGTGGCCGAGATGCACGAGGCCACCAGGGAGGCGGCCAAGCCCGGGGTGACGACGGCCGAGCTCGACGCCGTGGCCCGGGACGTCCTCGACCGGCGCGGGGCCCGGTCGAACTTCCTCAACTACCGGGGGTTCCCGGCGGTGATCTGCACCTCCCCCAACGACATGATCGTCCACGGCATCCCCGGGCCCTACGTGCTGGCCGAGGGCGACATCATCTCGGTGGACTGCGGGGCCATCGTCGAGGGCTACCACGGCGACGCCGCCTTCACCATGGCCGTGGGGGAGGCCACCGCCGAGGCCCGCCGGCTCATCGAGGTGACCGAGCGGAGCCTGTGGGCGGGGATCGACCAGCTCCGGGCCGGGCGCCGGCTCCACGAGGTGGGCCGGGCCGTCCAGGAGGTGGCCGAGGCGGCCGGCTTCTCGGTGGTCCGGGAGTACGTGGGCCATGCCATCGGGACCGCCATGCACGAGGAGCCCCAGGTCCCCAATTACTGGCCGGGGACGGGGGGGCCGGTGCTCAAGCCCGGCATGGTCTTCGCCGTCGAGCCCATGGTCAACGCCGGGGGCCCCGCCACCCGGCTCCTCGAGGACGGCTGGAGCGTGGTGACCGCCGACGGCCGCCTCTCGGCCCACTTCGAGCACACCATCGCCGTGACCGACGACGGCCC
>JAGWNV010000077.1 GCA_028872975.1 Acidobacteriota bacterium | reverse complement strand
GGTGATGATCGTCGGGGTGGCGCTGGTCGGCGCGGCGATGGCCCTTCGTTCCTGGCCCGGGCCAGGGACCCTGGTCCTCCCCTTCCTCGGCGGAGGATTCATGGACCTGTTCCTGCCCGTGACGCCGTCGCCGCACGGCACGGCGCTGCGCCTGGGCGTCGTCGTCCTCGCCACCTGGTGCATGGCCCTCGGCGGGGCGCTCGTCATCCGTTCCGCCCTCGGGGCGGCCGCCTACGACCTCGTCATGCTGGGACTGCACCGTCGCGCCGGCGGTCCCATCGCTGCCGTGAGGATCGGCATGGAGCTCACGATGCTCGGCTGCGGGTGGGTGCTCGGCGGGTCGATCGGTGTGGGCACGGTGGTGACGGGGCTCCTGATCGGCCCGGCGATGCACTTCTGGATCGCCGTCCTCGGGCGCCGGCCGCCGCTTCGGTCCCTCACGCCTCTACCGCTCGGGCTCCTTCGGCTCGGCACCGATCGCAGAGGTACGCCCCGTCGATGAAGCGGGTCAACCGGCGGTCGCCGCAACCGGCGCACCGGTGATCGAGGTAGACGAGTTCTTCGGCCGAGAGCCGATCCTGGCGGGCGACGAGGAGGTCCAGGCGGTGCTGCGCGGGTTCGGCGAGCACCCATGTCCCCTCCTCGCCGGGGCTCTTGCTGACCATCCCACTCCCCAGGAGGCCTTCGAGAAGGCCGTCGTAGGTGGTGGTGACCTTGTGCATCTCCGTCCTCCAGGGAGGGAGCTGGGAGCTGATGCTCACCGAGCGCAAGATACAACCCGATGTGCGCGCCGAAACGGATACAGGCCGCACGTGGAGTGCTCAATGGCGGTTGCCGAGCGAGGGGTCATGCTCGCGTCGCGGGGCGCACGGCGAGGATCATCTCGATCTCCACGGGGATCCCGAAGGGCAGCTCGGCCATCCCCACCGCAGACCGGGTATGCCTGCCGTCCTCGCCGAACACCTCCACCATGAGGTCCGAGAAGCCGTCCATGACCTCAGGCTGCCGGTCGAACCGGGGGCTCGAGTTGACCATGCCGAGAACCTTCACCACGGCGGCGACACGGTCGAGCGACCCGAGATGGGCCCTGGTGGTGGCAAGGAGGTTCACCCCCGTGAGCCGAGCGGCCGCCTTGGCGTCGTCGATGGTGAGCTCACCGTCGACCTTCCCGACGACGCGGGTGCCGTCGGCCCGGACCGGGCCGTGTCCGGACAGGAAGAGGAGATCGCCAACCTGGCGGGCGCGGACGAAATTGGCCACCGGCGGCAGGACGGGCGGAAGCTCGATTCCCAGCGCGTGCAGACGCTCCTCGGCACTCATGGAGGGGGCACGCTACCAGCGCCTGTCCGAGTGGGACCTCACCCGGGCCGACGCGACGACCGGGTCCAGGACGGAGGGGCCCCGGGCCCCGGCCTCGGGACCGGCTAGCCCGGACCTTTCAGTAACCAGGTCCTGAGGCCGCATCGGCCGTCCGGATGGGCATTGGGCGACCTGGACGGCATCTGCGACCCCAGGAAGCCCCTGTGGAGGTGCCGTGGGCATCGCGCTCGGCTCTGTGGAGCCGGGTGGACCGGTGCGAGGACGTGCTTGTCGAGCGGGGCGTCGCGCAAGCTGCGGTGGGAGGTGGTGGAGTCCGTCAGGTGATGGTCGCCCAGCCGGGCAGGCGACCGAAGGCGGCGACGAGATCGTCGGCCCAGGGCCAGCCCTCGGCGATGCGCACGGTCGTGCGGCGGGCGGAGCGGACGAGGAGCCCTGCGGCGTGCAAGAGCGTGTAGCGCAGGCGCTTGGGCTCAGCACGCGCCAGGTCGCCTCTGAGGCACAGGCCCTTCGTCCACGCCAGCAGATCGGCGGCCATGAGGACCACCGTGAGCCACGCCGAGTTGATGGCGAAGCTCTTGCTCGGGAGGTTGGCCAGTCCGGTGTCCTTGGCGTCGCGGATGGCGCACTCCACCCGTCCGCGTCCCCGGAACAACGCCTCGAGGTAGCAGACGTCGGCATCGGCCAGGTCGGTGACGAACACCTGGTAGCGATATCCCTCGACGTCGGTGAAGCGCAGCTGGGCACCGGGATGGGGCTGCTCGCGCCGGACGATCATGCGGGTGCCGCTGGGCCAGCGAGCCAGGTCGACCAGGTCGGTGACCTCGGCCACCTCGCCGGTCTCGCGCTCCTCGGTGCCGTCGGCAGACACAGCCGTCTTCCAGCGTCTTTTCGGGATGTCCATGACGATCCTGGCCAGCGGCGCCTTCATGGCCACGCCACCGACGAAGTGCACCGAGCGCTCCCGACAGGCGGAGACCAGGTCGTGGGAGGTGCCGCCGGAATCGGTGCGGACGACGACCTCCTGGCAGGCCGGGTCGACCGGGAGCTGGGCGAGGGCGGCGTCGAGGACGCAGATGTGGTCGACGGCGGTGCCCGAGCCTGCATTGCCCCGGCGCAACAACGCCGCCAGCGCCTCGCCGGTGGCGTCCAGGTAGGCGACGAGGGGATAGAAGCCGAATCCCCGCTTGTAGGTGGGGGCAGCCTCCTCCTTCTCCGAGTGGGCCTCGACCAGGGTGCCGTCGATGTCGATCACGTAGAAGCCCGGGTCCATGCCGGCCGCCCACGCCGCCTTTCTGGCCTCGGCCCGGGCATCGGCGATCCGCTCGAGGAGATCTACGTCGATGGCCTCGAGCGTGCGCCAGGCAGTGGGGACCGAGGCCACCTCGCCGAAGAGCTCGGGCTGATCGGCGAGCACACGCAGGTCGCTGATGGTGGTGGCGCCGTCGGCCACCGCCACGGCCAGGTCGACGAGGACCTCGCCCCGGTCGTGCCCACGCTGCCGGACCTTCGTGGGGGCCATGGCGGCAGACAGCTGCTTGGTCAGCCCGAGATCGTCAGCCAGTTCCCCGAGGAGCCGGGCACCGACATGGGCGACCACGCCCTTGCCGCCGGTGGTCACCACCAGGCTGGGTCGACGACGAGTACGCTTCATCTCGGAAGTGCCCTTCTGTTTTGGGACTGTGGACGTCGAACACCCACATCATCCCTTTCCAGAAGGGCTCTTCCGCGTCTTTGGACCGCTTCAACCTCGGGTTACTGAAAGGTCCGGGTTAGGCGATGATGGGCCGATGACCTCGGCTGCGGTGGCCGGCGTGAAGGTGGGGATCGCCCTCGGCACCACGAGCCCCCGGGTGTGGCCGGCGCTGGTGCAGGCCGCCGACCGGCTCGGGTTCGAGTCGGTGTGGATCCCCGAGCACCTGGTGCTGCCGCTGTCCATGGCGGGCTCGCCCCATCCCGGAGAGTCGCACCCGCCCGTGCCGCCCACGACGCCGGTGTTCGACGCCTGGGCCTATCTCGCCTACCTGGCCGGGCTCACCACCCGGGTCCGGCTCGGCACCTTCGTCTACAACCTCGGGCTCCGCCATCCCTTCGCCGCCGCCCGGGCCGTCCAGACCGTGGACGTCGTCTCGGGGGGCCGGGTGGAGCTCGGCGTGGGGGCCGGCTGGCTGGCCGAGGAGTGGGAGGCCGTCGGCCTCGACTTCGCCACCCGGGGGGCGCGTCTCGAAGAGGCCCTCGAGGTGTGCCGCCGGCTGTGGTCCGAGCCGGTCGTCGAGCACCACGGCCGGTTCTTCGACTTCGGCCCCGTCGCCTTCGAGCCCAAGCCCGTCCAGCAGCCCCATCCCCCGGTCCACGTGGGCGGCGTCTCCGAGGTGGCCCTGCGGCGCGCCGTGGCCGTGGGCGACGGCTGGATCGGCATGAACAGCACGCCGGGGGAGCTCGAGGAGAAGGTGGCGCGCCTCGAGTCCATGGCCGCGGCGGCGGGGCGGAGCCGCCCCGTGGAGGTCACCGTGGGCGGCAGGGCGCGCAACACCGACGACCTCGACCGCTGGCGCGACGCCGGCTGTAGCCGGCTCATCATCGGCGACCTGGGCCGGTCCTCCGAGGCGCTGTCCACCCTCGAGCGGCGGGCCGACGAGCTCGGCGTGGGCGGCTGAGGGGGCCGTCAGCCGACGGGGACCCGCTGCTCGTCGAGCACGAAGATCGTCTGGGTCGACCGCACGTGCGGCGAGCCGTGGAGGCGTACGAGCACCACGTCGCGCAGCGACACCACGTCGGGGACCCGGACCAGCAGGACCATGTCGAATCCACCGCTCGTGAAGGCGAGGTACTCGAGGCCGGGCAGCTCGAGGAGCTCGGCGCGGGCCTCGGGCCAGGAGTGCTGGCGGACGTTCACGAGGATGAGGGCGGTGATGGGCAGGCCGATCTTGGCCGGGTCGACCGCCGCCCCGAAGCCGGTGATCACCCCGGCGGCGGTGAGGCGCTCCAGGCGGGCGTAGGCGGTCGCCCGGGACACGTTCACCCGCTCGGCCAGGGCGCTCACCGACAGGCGCCCGTCGGCGACGAGCTCGTGGACGATGGCCCGGTCCACCCCGTCGAGCCCGGTGTCCGGCATCGCCCTCCTTTCCGGCCCCTCCACCGTACGAAACGGTGGTCCAGAGCCGATGTTACGACAGATCGTCCAGTACAGGGGGCCCATGCTGGACGACTTGGCCCGGGATGGGAACGATTTGACCGGAATGGTCACCGCCATCGTCGAGCTGCCCGCCGACCACCCCGGCTTCTCCGACCCGGACTACCGGCGCCGGCGGGAGGCCATCGCCGCGGTGGCGGGCGCCTTCCGGCCCGGGGAGCGGATCCCCGACGTCCACTACTCGGCCGAGGAGGACGCCGTGTGGCGGACGGTGTCAGCCGAGCTCGCCGCCAAGCACCGCCGGCTGGCCTGCGCCGAGTACCTGGCCGGCATGGCCCGTCTCGACCTGCCCACCGACCGGGTCCCCCAGCTCGGCGAGGTCGACGCCCGGCTCCAGTCCCTCACCGGCTTCCGCGTCCGGCCCGTGCCCGGCCTCGTGCCCACCCGGGACTTCTACGGGGCGCTGGCCGAGCGCACCTTCCTCTCGACCCAGTACATCCGCCACCACTCGGTGCCCTTCTACACGCCCGAGCCCGACGTGGTGCACGAGCTCGTCGGGCACCTGAACATGCTCGCCTCGGAGCGCTTCGCCGACCTCTATGAGAAGGCGGGCCGCGCCTCGCGCCGGGCCAGCAGCCCCGAGGCGCTCGAGTTCTTCTCCAAGGTCTTCTGGTTCACCCTGGAATTCGGCGTGGTGCACGAGGAGGGCGCCTTGAAGGCGTACGGCGCCGGGCTCCTGTCGAGCTCCGGCGAGCTCGACGTCTTCACCGAGGCCGAGATCCGGGCCTGGGACCTCGCCGCCATGGGGACCCAGGCCTACGACATCACCCACTACCAGCCACTGCTCTTCGAGGCGCCCGGCATGAATGGGCTCATGAGCCGCCTCGGCGACTTCTTCGACGAGTACGGCGAGGGCTTCTACCGCGAGAGCATCGCCTACCGCGAGAGCAGCGCCCCGGGAGGACGCACATGAGCACGACGGCACAGGTCGCCGGCCCGAGCGGGACGGCCCCCGCCGCCCGCCTGCTCGGCTGGGACTGCCTGGAGCTGTGGGTCGGCAACGCCCGGACCTCGGCCGGGTTCCTCATGTCTGCATTCGGCTTCCGTTGCACCGCCTACGCCGGCCCCGAGACCGGCGTGCGCGACAAGGCCAGCTACGTTCTCGAGCAGGGCGAGGTCCGCCTCGTGGTCTCTGCCGCCTTGGACCCGGCCTCGCCCATCGCCGAGCACGTCCGGCGCCACGGCGACGGTGTCCACGACCTGGCCTGGCTGGTCGACGACGCCCGGGGCGCCTTCGAGGCCGCCGTCGGGCGCGTGGCACGGCCGGTGCGAGAGCCGTGGACCGAGGGCGACGACGGCGGGGAGCTGGTGCTGGCCCAGATCGGCACCTACGGCGAGACCGTCCACACCTTCGTGGACCGCACCCGCTACGAGGGCCGGCGCCTCGAGCCCGGCTACGAAGCCGACCGGCTGCCGCCCACCCCGGTCGGGCCCGAGGTGGGGCTGCGGGCCATCGACCACGTCGTGGGCAACGTCGAGCAGGGCAGGCTCGAGGACTGGGTGGGCTTCTACGCCGAGGTGCTGGGCTTCGAGCCGATGCTGCACTTCTCCGAGGACCAGATCTCGACGGAGTACTCGGCGCTCGCCTCCACGGTGGTGTGGGACGGCAAGCAGATCGTGATGCCGTTGAACGAGCCCGCCACCGGGAGGCGCAAGAGCCAGATCGCCGAGTACCTCGACGCCTACGGCGGCCCCGGCGTCCAGCACATCGCCCTGCGGACCGACGACATCGTGGCCTCCGTGGACGCCCTCGTGGCGCGCGGCGTGCGGTTCATGGAGGTCCCGGCCAGCTACTACGAGGAGGCCGAGGAGCGCCTGGCCGGAGTGGCGCTGGCATGGGACGACCTCCGGCGCCTCGGGATCCTCGTCGACCGCGACAGCGAGGGGCACCTGCTGCAGATCTTCACCGAGACCGTCACGGACCGCCCGGCGGTCTTCTTCGAGATCATCGAGCGCCGGGGCGCCCGGGGCTTCGGCGAGGGCAACTTCAAGGCGCTCTTCGAGGCCATCGAGCGCGACCAGGCCCGGCGCGGCAACCTCTAGCCGTGCCCCACTACCGCCGTGCCGGCGAGGTCCCCCCCAAGCGCCATCTGCGCGTCGACCACCCGTCGGGGACGGGGTATCTCCACGAGGAGCTCATGGGCGTCCGGGGCTTCTCGGCCGACTCGGCGCTGCTGTACCACCTGCACTCGCCGAGCGCCATCGTGGCGGTGGAGCCGGTGCCCGATCCGGCCGCCCCCACCTTCGCCGCCGACCATCCCCTCGTCCCCCGCCACCTGCGGACCTCCAAGCTGGCCGGCGGCGCCGACCTCGTCACCGGCCGCCGGCGGCTGCTCGGGAACGCCGACGTCACTTTGTCGTGGGTGCTCGCCGAAGGCCCGAGCGATCTGTACCGCGACGCCGTGGGCGACGAGCTCCTCTACCTCCACAGCGGGACGGCCGTGCTCGAGACCGTCTTCGGGGCCGTCGAGGTGGCGGCGGGGGACTACGTGGTGGTCCCCGCCGGCACGACCCACCGCTGGGTCCCCTCCGAGCCGGTGGGCGCCCTCGTGCTCGAGACGACCGGCCACGTGTCGTTCCCCGACCGGTACCTGTCGCCGACGGGGCAGTTCCTGGAGGGCAGCCCCTTCTCCGAGCGCGACCTCCGCCCGCCCGCGGCGCCGGTGACCGAGGAGGGGACCGAGGTGCCGGTGCTCGTCCGCACCGGGGCGGGGCTCACCCGCCACGTGCACGCCCGGCACCCCTTCGACGTGGTGGCCTGGGACGGCTGCCTCTACCCCTTCGCCCTGTCGATCCACGCCTTCGAGCCCATCGTGGGGGCCATCCACCAGCCGCCCCCGGTGCACCAGACCTTCGCCGGCCCGAACCTCGTCGTCTGCTCGTTCGTGCCCCGGCCCTTCGACTTCCACCCCCGGGCGCTCAAGGTCCCCTATCACCACGCCAACGTCGACAGCGACGAGGTGATCCTCTACTGCGCCGGGGACTTCATGAGCCGGGCCGGTGCCGGCATCGGGGAGGGGTCGCTCACCTGGCACCCCCCCGGCTTCGTGCACGGGCCGCAGCCGGGGAGCGTCGAGCGGGCCGTCCACGCCGAGCGCACCGAGGAGCTCGCCGTCATGGTGGACACCTTCCACCGGCTCGAGCTGAGCGACGAGGCGCGCCACGTCGCCGACGAGGACTACCCCTGGAGCTGGGCCGGCCCCTGAGGGCGGGCCGGCGCCGCCTCCGCTACGGGCGTCCGCCCGACCCGGGGTGGCCCGGGGTGCTCACCGGGGGCTCGTCGGCAGGCGGCGTGGACGAGGGCGGCGTGGTGGGCGCACCGACGGGGACCGACGAGGGCGGGCCCACCGGCGTGTCCGACGGCTCACCGGCGCCGCTCGGCGACGTGCCGCTGTCCGAGGTGCCGCTGTCCGAGGTGCCGTTGTCCGTGGTGCCGTTGGTCCCACTCGGCTGGGTCACCGTGGTGCAGGTGGAGGCCGAGGGGAACACCGAGGAGTGGGGATGCACGTTGTGCAGGGCATGTGCCTTCTCCGCCTGGCAGAGGCCCCAGAGGGCGTGGGCGTCGGGGCCCTTGCCCTGGCCGTCGTGCGTGGTCTGGCCGTTGGTGCCGCTGTCGGTGCCGGCGGTGTTCGGCACCGAGATCCCCACGTGGGAGAGGAGCGTGGCCGCGGTGTGCTGGGCCGGGGCCGGGAGCGAGCCGGTGGCGGCCGCAGCCGCGGTCCCTCCGGCCAGCACCAGCACCGACGCCACGGCGGCGGTCCGAACCGACAGGCGCTTGGTCAACATCCTCTTGTTCCTCCAGGGGAGCTCGGTCGACCCGCCGGCACCGGCCAGCGCCGACTGCATGGCAGCGACGGTGACGGCGCCGACGGCCGGGTCCTGCACCGCCGTCGCCCGGCGTGCCGCGTCGAGCAGTTCGGCGACCCCGGCGTACCCCGGAGGGGTGTCGTCGGGGGACAGGAGCCCGGCAGCCAGCCGCTCGGCGGTGGCGGGGTCGAGTCGCATGGCGTGCATCTCGCCTGATCCATCGCCCCGGGCGCCGGGATCTTGCAGATTTCTCATCGCCGGCTCGATTCGGGCGCCGACCTGGGACGATCGCCCAGCCGGTCGGCCAGGCGGCGCAGGGCCCTCGACAGCAGCACGCTGACGGCGGCGGGGCTGCGGCCCACGACGGCGGCCACCTCGGGCACCGACAGGCCGCTCACCACCCGGAGCACGACCACCTCGGCCTGGGCCGGGGGCAGCAGTCCCACGATCCGCTCGACGGCAGCCCGGCCGGCGTCGAGGTCCACCACCGTGGCGGCGGGGTCGTCGGGGGCCCGGAGCCCGGCCAGGTCGCCGGCGTCCACCGGGTCGGTCCGCCGGCGCCTGCGGGCCCGGTGGTGGTCGACAGCCCGGCGCCTGGCGATGGTGAAGAGGAGGCGCCGGAACCCGGCGCCGTCGTCGGTGAAGTCCCCCAGGCGGCCGGCGGCCTGCACCCAGGCGTCGGCGGCGAGGTCCTCGGCGGCGTCGGGGGCCAGGGCCCGGAGGAAGCCGAGGAGCCCGGGCTGGAGCAGCCGGTACAGCTCGCCGAGCGCCCCCTCGTCACCCGAACGGGCGCCGACGACCAGCTCGTCGAGCGGGGCCCCCTCGTTCTGCATGTCACCAGGCTCCCACCGCCGGTGGCCTTCGGCGAGCCCGGAGGCGACCCGGGCGCCCCGTCCTGCCGTCAGCGCAGCCGGCGGATGCCCCCGGTCACCGCCGGTGCCACCGATCCGGGGTGGAGGGCGGAGGCGAGCAGCTCCACGCCGTCGACGAGCCGGGGGCCGGGGCGGGAGAAGTAGGCGCTGGCGTCGACGGCGAAGAGGGCCCCGGCGCCGTCGAGCTCGGGCCGGCCGAGGAGGGTCTCGGCCTCCAGGCAGGCCTGGTCGAGGTCGTAGCCGCAGGGCATGAAGACGACGACCTCGGGCGCCTCGGCGGCGATGGCCTCCCAGGTGACGGTCACCGATGGCGTGCCCCGGCGGCAGAGCACGGGTGCGCCGCCGGCGGCGTCGAGCATGTCGGGGACCCAGTGGCCGCCGTTGAAGGGGGGGTCCGACCACTCGAGGGCGAAGGTCCGGGGCCGGGGGA
>JAGWNV010000076.1 GCA_028872975.1 Acidobacteriota bacterium | reverse complement strand
TCGAGCAACCCCCGGGCCGGTACGCGGCGGGCGAGGAGTCGGCGCTCGCCGACTGGGTGGGCGGTGGACGCGGCCTTCCCGCCTTCCGGCCCGACAAGACCGTGCCCCTCTCGGTCCGCCGCCGCCCTGCCCTCGTACAGAACGCCGAGACGATGGCGCAGCTGGCCCTCGTCGCCCGCCACGGCGCCGACTGGTTCCGCACCGCCGGGCTCCCCGACGCGCCCGGCACCACCCTCGTGACCCTCTGCGGGGGCCTCCCCCACCCCGGCGTCGTCGAGGTGGAGCTCGGCACGCCCCTCGGCGCCGTCCTCGAGCTCGGCGGCTGGTCGGGCCGGCCCCAGGGGGTGCTCCTCGGCGGCTACGGGGGCGCCTTCCTCTCCGGCGACCATCTCGACGTCGCCTACGCGCCGGCGCCGCTGGCGGCACGGGGCGCGGCGGTCGGCGCCGGCATCGTGGGGGTGGTTCCCGAGGGCGCCTGCGGGGTGGCCGAGACGGCCCGGATCGTCGCCTATCTCGCCGGTCAGAGCGCCGGCCAGTGCGGGCCGTGCACCTTTGGGCTGCCGGCCCTCGCCGAGGACCTGGCGCTGCTCACCCGGGGCGGCGCCGACCGGCGGCTGCTCGAACGGCTGGACCTGCGCCTCGGGCTCGTCGAGGGCCGGGGCGCCTGCCGGCTCCCCGACGGGGCGGTCCGGCTCGTCCGGAGCGCCCTCGCTGCCTTCGCCGACGACGTCGCCGCCCACGCCCGGCGTCGTCCCTGCCCGGCCTGGAACCGCCAGGCCCTCTTCCCCGCCCCCGCACCGGGGCCCGCCCCGCTGCCGCCGAGGCCGGGGGCGGGGCGATGACGGGGACGCGCCTTCGGGTCGACCCCGTCGCCTGCGACGCCTACGGCTACTGCGCCGAGCTGCTCCCCGAGCTGATCGGGGTCGACGAATGGGGCTATCCCGTCGTCTCCTCCGGTGCTGTTCCCGCCAAGCTCGTGGACCTGGCCCGCAAGGCCGTGGCCGATTGCCCGCGACGGGCGCTGGCCCTCGTCGACGCTCCCGAGACCGGGGCACCGGCGCCGGCGGCGGTCCGACTGGCCTCCAGCCGCCGGGGCTGACCGGGCTCCCCGAGGGGCCTTCCGCGGGCGGCGGTTCGGGACTTTCTGCCCTGCCCCCCTGGGGCCGCCTGGGGTGATCCTTCAGCAATGCTCGCCGCGCTGGTGGACCTCAACCATCCGGGGCACTACCTCCACTGGGGCTTCATCCAGCTCTCGGTGGCCAACGCCCTCGTGATCCTGGCCATGCTCGTGGTCTTCGCCCTGGCCATCGTCATCCCCTTCAGGGCCTCGAGGAGGCAGCGATGACGACGCAGGTGCCCCCCGCCGTCGACCCTGTCGAGACCCCCTCGTGGACGGGCGGCCTGCGCCGGGCGGCGGTGCGGGCGCTGCCGCCGGAGAAGCTGCTCCCCGACAAGCAGCCCAGCTACGTCGCCTCCTGGGTCTACGTGTTCGGAGTGCTGACCCTGGCCGCCTTCGTCGTGATCCTCGTCTCGGGGGTCGTGCTCGTCTGGCGGGGCCCCTCGTGGTGGCACGTGTCGAAGGTCGGGCTGTTCTTCAACAGCATCCACCTGTGGAGCGTGGAGCTCTTCTTCTTCTTCATGGTGATCCACCTGTGGGGGAAGTTCTTCATGGCGGCCTGGCGCGGCCGGCGACGCGCCACCTGGATCACCGGGGTCGTCTCGTTCGTGGTCTCGATCGGCACCGCCTTCACCGGTTACCTGTCCCAGCAGAACTTCGACTCGCAGTGGATCTCCACCCAGGCCAAGGACGGGCTCAACTCGGTGGGGGTCGGGGCCCTGTTCAACGTCATGAACTTCGGCCAGATGCTGCTCTGGCACGTGCTGCTCCTGCCGGTGTGCGTGGCCGTGCTGGTGGGCCTGCACCTGCTCCTGGTCCGGCACCGGGGCGTGGTGCGGCCCATCAAGGTGAGAAGCGCCGTCCCCGCCCGGCTGGGTGCGGACGGCCCCGGCCCCGACGGATCGAAGGAGGCCTGAGCCATGGCCGAGGAGACCCAGAGCCTCGCCGAGGCCAGCGCCGAGCCCGACGACGCCGACTGGCAGGGCCCGAAGATCCACTACGACCTGGCCAAGGAGTTCGTCATCGCCCTCGTGGTGGTGGCCGTCCTGGCCGTCATCGGGGCGGTGGTGTTCTCGTCCCCCGACGACCGCCCCGTCACCATCCGGCAGTGGTCCCAGGCCACGCCGGGTGACTTCCTGGCCACCGCCGTGAGCGAGCTCGACGGGAGCAGCCCGACGGCCGGCTACGGGCCGCCCTACAACACCGCCACCGGCTCGGGCCAGAAGATCTTCTTCCTGAACCCCCAGCAGTGGATCGGCGTGCACACGCCGGTGGACGCCGCCCAGGACTTCGTCCTCTCGCCGCTCGCCCTCTCGGCCCAGACCGACCCGACCCTGCGGGCCGCCCTGGCCCGCTACGACGCGGCATCGGCTTCGGATCAGCAGGCCTGGACCACCGCCTACACCAAGGGCCTCGACAAGGTGCAGTTCTCGGGCACCGACGTGGTCCTCCCGGCCCGGGACTACGGGCCGGTGGCGCCCATGATGCAGTCGCTCCTCTCCATGGCCCGTACCGGCAGTCTCGACGCCGACCTGCTCGCCTCGCCGCAGTTCTACGGCACCGATTACACGAAGCCCCTGCTGTTCATCGCCGACGGGTCGTACCTGGCCGACAAGGCGCAGGCTCAGCATCTCTCCGGTGACCAGTGGGGGATGATGAACGAGACGGGCAACTTCCCCGGCCAGGCCTGGCTGTGGCTCTACACGATGTGGTACCAGATCGCGCCCTTCAACTCGAGCGCCAACGCCGACGCCCTCGTGTGGGCGCTCATGATGCTCCTCACCCTCGGGCTGGCCCTGCTGCCGTTCATCCCGGGACTGCGTGACATCCCCCGGGCCGTGCCCCTGTACCGGCTCATCTGGCGCGACCACTACCGGCGCCTCGCCGAGGAGGCTGCCTCCGGCCCGCAGGCGGGTCAACCCCCGGCGGCCCGCATGCCTCTCCGGTAGAGCCCCGGGAAAAGGGCCCGGGCCACCGGGGCGAGGCGAGCGGCGCCGGCGGCGTCGATGTCGACCCTCGGGCCCCCGATCCGGGCGAGGAGCAGGCGCGACACCTGCTCCTCGGTGCGCCGGACGAAGCGGGGCGGGGTGGGCATCCCGTCGGCCACCGCCCCCGCGCCCATGTCGGTGGGGACCCATCCGGGATAGAGGACGTGGAGGCGGACGCCGGTGCCCTCCACCTTCATGGCCATGGACTCGGTGAAGGCGCTCAGCGCCGCCTTGGAGGCGCCGTAGGCGGGCTCGTTCGGACCCGGCGCCCGGCCGCTGTCGGAGGAGACGTTCACCACCGCCCCGTGCCGGCGGCCGGTCATGCCCGGCAGCACCGCCAGGGTGCCGGCCACGGCGGCGAAGTAATTGGTCTCCATCACCCGCCGGTGAGGCTCGAGCCCGGTCTCGCCCCGCGCCTCGCCGACGCCGGCGTCGTTCACGAGGAGGTCGATGCGGCCCCGGCCCTCCTCCACCTCGGCCAGGAGCCCCGTGAAGGCGTCGGTGTCGGTGACGTCGCAGCGCCGGGTCGAGGACTCCGGCGAGTGGGCGCGCAGCGGTCCTTCGAGCTCCTCGAGCAGCTCGGCGCGGCGGGCCAGGCCGACCACCACCGACCCGGCGGCGGCCAGGTCGAGGCAGAACCGGCGGCCGAGGCCGGACGAGGCGCCGGTGACCACCGCCACGGCGCCGTGCAGGGGGAATCGGGACGATGCGGGCACGCCCGAACGGTAACCAACCGGCCGCCGCGCCGCCCACCCCGGGCGCGAGAATCGGCCCCGTGTCGAAGGAGGAGGTCGACGACTATCTCGCCTCGCTGGACGAGCCCAAGCGGGGCACCCTCGAGGCGCTGCGCAGGGCCATCCTCGCCGCCGCCCCCGACGCCGAGGAGGGCATCTCCTACGGATGTCCCGCCTTCCGGGTGCAGGGCAAAGTGGTGGCCGGGTTCGCCGCCTTCACCCGTCACCTCAGCTACCTCCCCCACAGCGGGTCGGTATTCCCCGAGCTCGCCGACGAGCTCGCCGCCTACACCCGGTCCTCGGGGGCGCTGCGGTTCCCGGTGGACCGGCCCCTGCCCGAGTCGCTGGTGCGGCGCCTCGTGGCGGTCCGCCGGCGTCAGGCCCTGGGTCCGGCCGGGGGGATGGAGTAGGTCACCTGGGCCTTGGCGACGAGCGCCTCCTCGCCCTCGGACCGCATCGACACGTCGATCACCCCGAGGCGCCTTCCCAGCTTGATGAGGTTGCCCTCGGCGATCACGTCGACGAGGGCGGGCTTGCGGAGGAAGTCGATGTGCAGGCTCGTGGAGACGGCCAGCAGCACCGGCCCGATCTGGGCCAGGACGGCGAGCCAGGCCGCCGCGTCGGCGAGCGCCATGAGCGACGGGCCCGACACCGTCCCGCCCGGCCGCTGGTGGGCGGGCGTGACGGGAAGGCGGAGCCGGACCCCCCAGTCCCCGGCGTCCTCCACGAGATACGGCGGCGGGCCGCCGAACCCGGCCTCGTCGAGAAGCTGCTGGAGGGCCTCGGCGTCCATCACGGCCACGGTGCGACCTGCGCCCCGTCAGAGGGGCGGGAGGGGACCGAAGAAGCCGGTGATCGACTCGATGCGGCCGTCGGGGGCGAGGACGCCGAAGTCCACGCCCTCGGTGACCGTCGACCCGTCGGGGCCGAGCATGGCCCAGGCGAACCGGAACCGGCCGTCGTGCTCGTCGACGTCCGATCGCATCTCGATGGTGTGGTCGGGCAGGACGGCCTGCACGGCCCCGATGTGGGCGACGAGCGCATCACGACCCTCTGCGGTGGCCGTGGGATCGCAGTAGACGCCGTCGTCGGCCCACACCTGTTCGAGCAGGTGCCGGCGCTCGGGCTCCTCGGCGTTCCAGGCGGCGCCGTAGTGCTCCACGAGCTCGCGTACCTTCATCCTCCGCTCCTCCCAGCCGTCCTCGCCGGTCGGGGCGGAGGATAACGAAGTTCCTCCTCGACGCCGCGCCCCCCGCCGCCGCCGGCGCCCCGGGCGGCAGCACAGGAGGGGTCAGCCGAGCGCGGCGGCCACGTGGGGCAGGGCGAGGATCCGCTCGAGAGGCTCGCCGTCCTCCTCGCCGAGCGACCGCCGGGCGAAGCTGGCCAGGGCCCGCTCGTGGGCGACGTAGGTCTCGGCGACCGACCGCTCGGCGGCGTCCTCGGAGAGCCGGACCAGCTCCTCGTACTTGGCCAGGAACCGGACGGTGACCGGTTCGATCGAGCCGAGCAGCTGCGCCCAGGAGATCCCTGCCACCGAGTCGGCCATCGTCTCGGCCGACGCCACCGTCGCCGCCGTGTCCCCCCGGTCGAGCCCCCTGGCGTCGAGGACCGGCTCGGCGAGCTCCTTGGTGGCCCGCTCGAGCACGGTGAGGACCTCGAGCTCGTGGCGGCGCACCGGGTCCTCCTGGCGGGCCGCCAGGAGGCCGAACAGGGTCTCGCCGAGGACCTCGCCCTGGTAGGACTCGACCCACAGCTCCCCGGCGCTCACCGCCGCGAACACTACGCCTCCGACCCGGCGAGGCGGGCGGCGTCCTCGACCCGCCGGCGGTGTCGCAGCCACCACTCCTCGTCCTCCTCCGGGACGTTCGGGCTCTCCCGGCGGAGCCCCCGGGCCCCGTCGATCATCTCCCGCACGATGTCGGCGTGGCCGGCGTGCCGATGGGTCTCGGTGGCCACGTGGACGAGGATGCGGTGCAGGGTGGCCTCCCGGCGGTCCTCGGGCCACCACGGCACGCTGCCGGTGTCGTCGAGCCCGAGGGCGGCGATGGTGGCGTCGGAGTGGGCCCACACCTGGCGGTAGAGCGAGACGAGCCCCTCCGTGCGCTCGTCGGCCTCCGCCCACATGTCGGCGGTGGGGTCGTCGCCGTCGGCGCCGGGGAGCGGGTCGGGGAAGGGCCGGCCGAAGACGGCGCCGAAGTACCCGGCCTCGGTCACCGCGGCGTGCTTCACGAGGCCGAGGAGGTTGGTCCCCGACGCCACCAGTGGCCGCCGGACGTCGTACTCCGAGAGGCCCTCGAGTTTCCAGAGCAGGGACTCGCGCCCGACCTGCAGGTAGCGCCGGAGGTCGTCCTTCATCGCGGTCGTCGTCGGTTCGCCCATGGACGCGAGCCTCGCGCACCGCCGGGGCCGCATCACGACGGCCGGGTGTTACTTGGCGAACTCCCAGTACTGCAGCTCGCAGCGCATGGGCAGCAGGTAGCTCAGGTAGATGGAATGGATCTTGACCATCCCGTGGTCGTCGACCCGCAGGTCGTCGAGCTCGAGGCGGGCGTCGGTGGCGGCGAACTCGAGGGCCCGGTCCCGGGCCCCGACGAGCTCCTCCAGCGACCCGACGCCGAACCCGTAGTGGTCGCCGTGCGGGCAGGACATCGGCGAGTCGTCGGAGACGAGGAAGATGAACTGGTCCCAGTGGACACAGCTCAGGACCACCCGCCGGCCCTCGAGGGTCATGGTGGGCAGCTCCTCGAAGCCGAGCACCTCGTCGAAGTACCGCAGGAGGTCAGCGCGGCCCTCGCTCTCGAGGAGGCTCGAGGGGACGCTCAGGGCGACGTGGTTCAACCGCGGCACCCCGCTCGGGTAGAAGCGGTGGGGGCTCACGGCCGCACCTCGGCGCCGTCGCGCCGGGGCACGACCATCACCTTGCCGGCGATCCGGCCCGAGGCCAGCCCCTCCAGGGCACCGGGAATCCCGTCGAGGCTCACGTCCTCGGCGTCGACGAGCACGTCGACGGGCAAGGCACCCGAGGAGAGCAGCTCGAGGGCGCGCTCGAAGCCGTCGGCGTCGTAGATGAACGATCCCAGGATCTCGAGCTCGTTCAGCAGGAGCCGGTTGGGGTCGAGCACGGGCTGGTCCATGCCGGCGCCCACGAGCACGAGCCGCCCGCCGCGTCGCAGCTGGTGCAGACCCGCCTCCATGGCGGCCTGCTTGCCCGAGCACTCGAGGACCACGTCGACGGCGCCGGCGGCGATGCGCTCGGGCTCCCACCGGGGGAACGTCTCGAGGTCCCCCGGCTCGACCACTGCGTCGGCGCCGAGGGCGGTGGCGAGCGCCCGGCGGGCGGCGGCCGGCTCCACCACCGTCACCCGGTGGCCCCCCCGGGCCACGAGGGCTGCGACGGCCAGGGCGCCGATGGGACCGGCGCCGAAGACCATCACGTCCTCGCCCTCCTCGATGCGGCCCCGGGTGATGCCGTGGAGGGCCACCGCCAGGGGCTCGGCCAGGGCGGCGGCGCGGGCCTCGAGCCCCTCGGGGACCGGCCGCAGGGCCCGGGCGTCGCAGACCACGTAGCGGGCGAAGGCCCCGTCGAGGTGGTCGACGGGGCTCCCCGAGCGCTCCTCGCACTGCGAGGGCTTGCCCTCGAGGCACCGCCGGCACCGCCCGCACCTCGGGCTCGGGCCCCCCACCACGAGCTGGTCGGGCCCCCACCGGTCGACGTCCTCGCCGACGAGGCGCACCAGCCCCGAGAACTCGTGGCCGGCCACCGTCCCGGGCTTCCCCCATCCCTCCATGACGAGGTGGAGGTCCGACCCGCAGATCCCGCAGTGGTCCACCTCGACGAGCACCTGCCCCGGTCCCGGACGCGGCACCGGCCGCTCCTCGACCTCGATCTGGCCCGGTCCCCGGTAGACGGCGACCGGCATCTGCTCCGGCAATTGGCTCACCGGCTCCCCCTCCGTGCACGGCGGACGAGGGGCGATGCTACTGCCGGCGCCCACCGGCGGCCCAGGTCACATCCGGTCCGGAGCGATGATCCCGAGGAGCCCGAGGCCGTGGGCGAGGACCCTGGCCGTGAGGTCGGAGAGCGCCAGACGGCTCCGGCGCGTGCCTGGATCGCCGGCCTGGAGCACCGGGCAGGTCTCGTAGAAGGTGGTGAAGGCGCCGGCCAGGCCGAAGAGGTAATTGCAGAGCCGGTTCGGGCTGCAGGCCTCGAGGGCCCCGGCCAGGGCCTCGGGGTACTCGAGGACGGCGAGCCCGAGAGCCCGCTCGGCGGGCTCGGAGAGGACGGGTCTCCCCGCCGGTCCGTGGCCGGCGTCGCCGGTCCCGGGCGCGCCGGCCGTCTCCTCGGCGCCGGCCCGGCGGAAGATCGAGCGGATCCGGGCGTGGGCGTACTGGAGATAGGGCCCCGTGTCGCCCTCGAGGGCCAGCATCCGGTCCCAGTCGAAGACGTAGTCGCGGGCCCGGTCGGTGGAGAGGTCCGCGTACTTGACGGCACCGATCCCCACCGTCCCCGCCACCGCCGCCCCGGCCTCGTCGCCGAGCCCGGGGTTGCGCTCGGCCACCGCGGCGCGGGCCCGCTCGACCGCCTCGTCGAGCAGCTCGGCCAGCTTGACGGTCTCTCCGGCCCGGGTCCGCATGACCTTCCGGTCGGCGCCGAGGACGGTGCCGAAGGCCACGTGGACGGCCTCCACGCCCGGCGGCAGCCAGCCCGCCATCCGGGCCACGGCGACGCACATGCCGAGGTGCTGGGCCTGCGGGGCGCCCACCACGTACAGGATGCGGTGCGCCCCCACCCGGGTGACGCGGTCGCGGATGGCGGCCAGGTCGGTCGCCGCGTAGCCGAAGCCCTCGTCGGACTTCTGGACGATGAGCGGCAGCGGGTCCCCCTGGCGGTTGGCGAAGCCCTCGGGGAAGACGCAGAGGGCCCCGTCGCTCTCGACGAGCAGGCCCTGGGCGGCGAGGTCGTCGACGACGGCGGGGAGCATGGGGTTGTAGAAGCTCTCCCCCACCACGTCGTCGTCGGTCAGGAGGACTCCGAGGCGCCCGTAGACCTCGTCGAAGTACCGGAGGCTCTCGGCCACGAGGACCTGCCACAGCCGGACCGTCTCGGCGTCGCCCTGCTGGAGGAGGACGACACGCCGCCGGGCCCTCGAGCGGAACTCCTCCTCGGCGTCGAAGGAGGCCCGGGCCTGGCGGTAGAAGGTGTCGAGGTCCCCCACCGACAGCTCGTGGGCGGCCTCCCTCTCGCCGACGTCGAGGAGGTGCTCGATGAGCATCCCGAAGGGGGTGCCCCAGTCGCCGACATGGTTCTCCCTGACCACCCGGTGACCGGCGAACTCGAGCATGCGGCACAGGGCGTCGCCGATGATCGTGCCCCGCAGGTGGCCGACGTGCATCTCCTTGGCCACGTTGGGCCCGGAGTAGTCGACGACCACGGTGTGGGGGTCGGCTGCCGCCGCCACCCCGAGCCGGTCGTCACCGGCCATGGCGGCGAGCTGGCCCGAGAGGAAGCCGTCGGAGAGGGTGAGGTTCACGAAGCCCGGCCCGCTCACCTCGACGGCCGAGCACATGTCGTCGAGCCGGGCGTGGCCGAGGACCTCGGCGGCCACCTGGCGCGGGTCGCGGCCCAGGCGCCTGGCCAGCGCCAGGGCGCCGTTGGCCTGGAAGTCGGCGTGGTCCGAGGGACGCACCTGGGGGTCGGCCGACGGGTCGAGGAGGGCGAAGGCGGGAGCGAGGCGCGCCTCCAGCAGACGGCGCAGCTCGGGCATGGCCCATCTTCGCACCTGCGACACGCCCGGCGTCCCCCGTCGGCCGGCGGCGGGGGCCCGTAGCATGGGCAGGTGCTCGTCGTCGCCG
>JAGWNV010000345.1 GCA_028872975.1 Acidobacteriota bacterium | reverse complement strand
TCGTCGAAGGCCGTCACCGTCCCCGCCCGCGGCCCGGGGGGCCCGCCGGCGACCGCGGCCGCCATCAGTGGACGATCTTGGACAGGGGCAGCTCGATGATGTCGGTGGCCCCGCTGTCCTTCAGGTCGGGGATGAGGATGTTGACCTCGGCCTTGGGCACCACCGTCTCCACCGCGTAGCCCCGGTCGCCGGCGAGCTCGGACACCGTCGGGGCCTTCATGGCCGGGAGTCGGGAGAGGACGGCGGGAAGCTCGGCGCGCGACACGTTGAGCTTGAGCAGCACCTTGCCGCGCGCCTCGAGGGTGCCCTGGAGCAGCGTCAGGATCTGGTCCATGGCGTGGCGCTTCTCGGGGTCGGCGGCGGCAGCCGGGTTGGCGATGAGCTCGGTGCGCGACAGAAGGAGCGTGTCGACGATCCGGAGCCCCGCCGCGGCCAGGGCCCTGCCCGTCTCGGTGATCTCCACCACGGCGTCGGCGATGTCGGGGATCTTCGCCTCCGTCGCCCCGTAGGAGAGCCGGATGTCGGCCCGGACCCCGGCCTTCTCGAGCGCCCGCCGGGTCAGCTCCGGATACTCGGTGGCGACCCGGGCCCCGGCGGGGAGGTCGCCGAGGGCCCGCACCGGCGACTCCTGGGCCACGGCCAGCACCACCCGGATGGGCCTGGCCGTCTGCTTGGAGTAGGTCAGCTCGCCGAGGGTCACGACCTCGGCACCGGTCTCCTCGATCCAGTCCCGGCCGGTGATCCCGACGTCGAAGAGGCCGTCGGCGACGTAGCTCGGGATCTCCTGCGGCCGCAGGATCCGGACCTCCTCGATCCGGGCGTCGTCGACGGCGGCCCGGTAGTCGACCTCCGAGCTCCGCTGGAGCGCCAGATCGGCGTCGGCGAAGAGCTCGAGGGTGGCCTTCTCGAGCGACCCCTTGGGCAGCACCATGCGGAGCACGCCGGCCTCAGCAGCGCCCGGCCGGCATGCCGGCCAACAGGTCCACCATCTCGAGCGCCGTCAGCGCCGCCTCGTAGCCCTTGTTGTCGGCACCCTCCCCGGCCCGGGCCAGGGCCTGGTCGACGTCCTCGGTGGTGAGGACCCCGAAGACGACCGGCACGCCGGTGTCGACGGCCACCCGCTGGAGGCCCTCGGCGCAGGGGCCGGCCACGTAGTCGAAGTGCGCCGTCTCACCCCGGATGACCGCCCCCAGGGCGATCACCGCCTCGGTGCTCCCCGACCGGGCGAAGCGGGCCGCGGCCAGGGGCAGCTCGAAGGCCCCCGGCACCCAGGCCACCTCGACCGACTTGGGGTCCACCCCGGCCTCGGCCAGCGCCCGCAGGGCCCCGTCGACCAGCCGCTCGGTGATCCCGCCGTTGAACTTGGCGCAGACGAGGGCGAGTCGCCCCACGGCGCGTCCGGCGCGCGCCGCGCTGCCCTCGTGGGAGGCCCCCACCCTGGTACCGACGCCGGCCACGGCGTCGGGCCTGAGCGCGGTGCGGTCAGAGGACGTCATCGAGTCCCTCCAGCAGGTGCCCGAGCCGCTCCCGCTTGGTCCGGAGGTACTCGAGGTTCTCCGGGTTGGGTGCCGCGTGCAGGGGGACCCGGTCCACGATCTCCAGGCCGAAGCCCTCGAGGCCGCCGTACTTGGTCGGGTTGTTGGTCATGAGCCGCATGGTGGTGACGCCGAGGTCGACGAGGATCTGGGCGCCGATGCCGTACTCCCGGTTGTCGATGGGGAGCCCCAGCTCGAGGTTGGCGTCGACGGTGTC
>JAGWNV010000075.1 GCA_028872975.1 Acidobacteriota bacterium | reverse complement strand
GAGGGGGCCCGAGGCTCGAGTCGCCCCCCTTCACCGCCCGGCGCCCAGGACCTCCGGGTGGCGGGCCGCCACCATGCGGCGCATCCCCTCGCGCCACGGCACCGAGGTGCGGCCGAGGACGGCGTGCATGCGGGTGACGTCGGGCCACAGCGGCCAAGGTGCGGCGGCGTCGAAGCGGAACCGCACCGGCCTGCCCACGAGCTCGCCGAGGTACTCGCAGTACTCCTCGGCGCTCACCGTCTCGCTGCCCGACCAGTTGACGGTGAGGGGCGGGTCGGTGGCGGCTTCGAGGGCCCGGATGCCGAGGCGGACGTAGTCGTCCTCGTAGACCGGGTTGTAGTTGTTGGGCCGGTCCGGGTGGAGGACGACCTCCTTGCCGGCGAGGATCCGTTCCAGGCGGTCGGCGGGAGCGCCGCCCAGGGGCCCGTAGGTCGAGAAGACGCGGATGACCGTGAGCGGCACGCCGTGCTCGGCGGCGGCGAACCGGGCCACGGCCTCGCCGGCGATCTTGGACAGGCTGTAGATCCCCAGGTGCACGCCGGGCGGGTCGTCCTCGACGAGGGGCCGGCGCCCCTGGTACTCGTAGGTCGAGCCCGACGAGCAGAACACGAACCCGCCGAGCGCCCCGGCCGACTGGCGGGCGCAGGCGTCGACGAGGCGGCCCGTGGCCGCCGCGTTCACGTCGAAGGTCCGCTGCCAGTCGGTCCTCGCCTCGGGACCGATCCGAGCGGCGGCGTGGAAGACGTGGGTGAGGGGCCGGTCGGCCAGGCCCGGGACCGTCGTCGGGTCGAAGTCGGCCACGTCGCCCACGACCGGCACGATCCCCGCCGACCGCAGACGCGCCTCGTCTCCTTGGCGCGAGCAACGAGCGAGGCCGAACACGTGGTGGGCGCCGGCGAGGGCGCGGGCGATGGGGAACCCGATGCGCCCGGTGGCACCGGTCACGAGCACCGTCCACGACCCTGGCGCCACCATCGGCCGACACCGTAGCGTTGCCGCCCATGACCGCACCGGGGGACGAGGAGGGGATCCGGGCGCGTCTCGACGCCGCCTGGAAGGTGTGGATCGACGCGCAGCAGGCCGCCGTCGAGACGGTGCGGAGCGCCGAGGCGATGCCGAGGGCCGAGGTCGACTGGGCCGAGGGGTACCGGTGGGTGACCCGGCTGGCGTCGCTGGCACAGGAGTGGTTCGTCGAGAAGTCCGACCCCCTCCACCCGCAGCTCTTCCAGGCCCAGAGCGAGTACCGGAAGCTCCTCGTGGACAACCCCGACGTACGCTACGCCTTCTGCGCGCTCGACCCCACCCGCACCTACCGGCTGGTGGGCACCCGCGGTGAGGCCGCCTACGTGGGGCTCACCTTCGGGACCCCGGTGGGGAAGGGCCCCTCCGGCGGCCGCACCGGCACCACGGTCCAGGCCCATCTCGACCAGTTCGGCCCCGGGCCCGGCGGCGAGGTGGAGGTCCACTTCGGCCCGCCGGGGGCCATGCCCTCGCCCGCACCGGCGCACTGGATCGAGCTCCCCCCCGAGACGGCCCAGCTGGCGGTCAGGGAGACCTTCTTCGACCGCGCCCACGACCGGCCCTCGGAGCTGCGGGTGGAGCTGGTGGGCGACGTGGCACCGCCGGTGCTCGGGGTCGAGGAGCTGGCCGGGAAGCTCGAGTTCGCCGGCATGTTCGTCCAGTTCGTGGCGGCCACGGCCGTCCAGATGTGGCACGACACCACCGACAACGTGAACCGCCTGGGCGGGACCTCCGGCGCGCACCACGTGACGTCCCAGGAGGACGAGGTCCGGTCCCACAGCAACCCGGAGATGACCTACCACGGCGGCCGCTGGGTGCTCGGCGAGGGCGAGGCCCTCGTCGTCACCGTCCACCGGCCCGAGACCGAGTTCCTCTACTGGGGCCTCACCACCGCCACCGGCTGGATGGAGAGCCTCGACTGCCGCTACACCACCACGAACCTGAACAACCGCACCGCCCGCCGGTCAGAGGACGGGAGCTGGCGGCTCGTCGTCTCACCCACCGATCCGGGCGTGCCCAACTGGATCGACACCCAGGGCCGCCTCGAGGGCTACATGATCGTGCGGTGGGTGCTCGCCGACGACCCGCCCCACCCGAGTTGCGAGCTGGTGCCGATCGCCTCGGTGCGGGGCTGACGGGAGCCGGTCAGACCTCGGAGGGCACGCCGAAGCGCTCCTGGTAGCGGGCCACGAGCGCCCGGTGCTCGGCGAGCTCGAGACCGGTGTCCTCGAACCGGTACCGGTGCTCGCTCGGGCCCCGCTGGACGTGGCGGGCGTCGACGTATGCCTTGAGGCGGGCCTCGGCCTCGGCCGACAGGTCCCGTCCCCAGGAGTCGTAGAGGCGGGCCACCGTGCCGATGGGGTCGGCGACGAGATCGGCGTAGACGACGTCGGCGATCTGGCCTGCGGGGAGCACCCCGCTGTCTCGGACCTCGGTCACGTTGTCCATCTGGATCTCGACGCCCATGCAGAGGAACTCGACGAGCGTGGCGTGGGCCACCCGGTCGGAGTGCATCCAGTGCAGGGTGGCCATGGTGTCGGCGAGCGAGCCGACCACCCGCAGGGGGTCCCGGTGGTTCACGACGACCCGGGCGTCGGGATAGGTGGCGAACACGAGGGGCAGCTCGGAGAGGTGCGACGGGGCCTTCACCACCCACGACCCCGCCGCCGGCCCCACGGCGCCGGGGTCCCACTGCAGGGTCTGGAGCATCCGCCTGTGCCACCGGTAGGCAGGGCCCTGATCGGCGCCGCTCTTCCAGATGGTGTAGCTCGGGACGTTGTAGATCCCGGTGAACATGTCGCTCGAGAACTCGTGGGCGAAGAGGAAGATGCACTCGGTCGGCAAGTGCCCGGCGTTCTCGTGCATGCGGGTGAAGGCGGGCACCATGGCGTCCATGAGGGTGATCTCGGCGTGGGCCACCGCCACCCAGTCGGGGGTGCCGGCCGACCCGGGCGCCTGGGCCCCGCGGAGCGCGCCGGGCACGGTGTGGAGCAGCTCCCACAGAAGCGGCGCCCGGTTGGCCGGGTCACAGGAGAGCAGCTCGTGCATGAGGGTCGTCCCCGACCGGCCCAGCCCCGTGACGATGATGGGACTGGCCAGCTCCTCCTCGGCGATGACGGGCTCGCGCTTCCAGAGGTCCACGAGCCGCAACCGGTTCTGGAGGATCACCTGGAGCTCGGCCCGGGCCCGCAGGCGCCCGGCCAGGTGCAGCTCGGCCTCCTCGTCGAGCGCCCGGCACAGCAGGGCCATGGGCTCCTCGAACCAGTCGTCGCCGGCGTCCTCGAGCCCGGTGGCGGCCCGGGCGGCGGCCAGCAGGTCGCCGGGATCGAGCGAGACCATGGACCGGCCGTCGTCACCGAGCCCTCGCCCGTAGGCGATCACGTTGTCGACCCACGGGGCCCGCTCGGGCGGCGTCCACGCCACGGGCGAAACGGTACCCCGGCGGGGTCCGGGACCGAGGGCGGATCGGGGCGGCCCTCAGCGGTGGTGCTGGACGGTGATGTGGAAGCCGGCGAACTCCGAGCCGTCCACCGCGGTGGCCGGTGGCTGGGTGGAGATGCCGAGCCCGGCGCGCAGCGACGCCACCGTGTAGGCCTGGACGATCGGCCAGAAGCGGTCGGCAGGGATGTTCCTCGCCGTGCAGCCGTTCGTGGCCAGCTGGGCGAGCTCCCCGCTGATCAGGTGCAGGGAGACGGCGAAGCCCACGAGCCCGCCACCACCGCCGCGGATGGAGGGACAGAGATCGGTGAAGGTGTTGTGGCCCTCGTTGCTCACCTCGACGAAGGTGGTGTCGCCCCGGAAGGCGTGGTACTCGGAGGTGAGCGTCGCCGGCGTGAGGGCGATGTCGTTGCGGGCTCCGATGATGACGACGGGCTTGCGAGAGGGGGCCGCCGAGGGGCCGACCGGCGCCCATCCCACGGCGGTGCGGACCCTCGGGTCGGCCAGGGCGTCGAAGGCGGTCTGACCGCCGGCCGAGTGGCCGACGGCGGCCACCTCCTTGGAGTCGGCGAGCCCGTGGAGGGGCGAGGAGGGGTCCGCCGAGAGGGCCTCGACGGCGGTCAGGGAGGAGAACATGATCTCGAGGTCGAGGGCCGGGGAGTCCGTGGCCGGCGAGTGCAGGGCCTGGGCGAGGAGGCCGCGCTCGAGGTAGTCGGCGGAGACGACCACGAATCCCCACGACGCGATGCCGGTGAGGAGGTGCGAGTAGAAGAGCCGACTGGCCCCGAACCCGTGGCTGAACAGGACGACGGGGAAGGGGCCGGCGGCGGACCCCGCCGGCTCGACCCGCGCCGTGGAGGTGATGGTGGGGTCGAACTTCGCCGGCACGATGGCCACGAGGGCCTGCGGGAGGGGATCGCCTACCTTGTAGCTGTAGGCGGGGCGGCGGGCGGCGGAGGCGCCGTCGGCGGGGTAGAAGATCGTGACGCGCCGCTCCCCCAGCGTGCCGTCGGTTCCCAGGTCGAGGGTGGTGACGCCGACGGCATGGGGGCCGGGACGGCTGAACGCCTGACCCTCGCCGGTGCCGGTGCCCGAGCACCCGGCCAGCGTGGCCGCAGCCACGAGCGTCGCCATCCACGGGGCCCCTCGTCGCACGCCCCCTCCTCCCCGAAGCGGGCAGTCTACGGTCACCGCTTTCCGGGACGCCCCGGCGGGTCAGCGAAGGCGCGAGGGCGAGAACGGCGCCAGCTCGGGAGGGGCCTCGCCGCCGAGGATGCCGGCGGCCACGAGGGCGGCGGAGTACGGCCCGAGGAGCAGCCCGTCGGCGCCGTGGCCGGTGCAGGCGTGGACCCCGGGCAACTCGGTGACGGCACCGAGCAGGGGGCGGCCGTCGGGGCTCGTCGGCCGCAGTCCCACCCTCGTCTCCACGACGGCCGCCTCGGCCAGGCCGGGGGCGATGGCCGTGCACTCCCGGAGCAGGTCCCGGATCCCGCCGGCCGTCGGCCGCACGTCGAAGCCGGCGTCGGGGTGGAAGGTCCCGCCACAGGCGACCCGGCCGCCGGGCCAGGGCACGAGGTAGAAGTTCAGCACCGGCTGGACGATGGGCCAGCTCCCGGTCCCCGCCGCCGGGTCGGCCACGGCGAGGTGGACGATCTCCCCCTTGGTGGGCGCCACCGGCAGCGGGGCCCGCCCCGCCGGGAGCGCTCCCGACCAGGCGCCGGCGGCGAGCACCACCGTGTCGCAGGCGACCCTCGCCCCCGTGACGGTGGTGACGGCGCGGCCCCCGGGGCCGGCGGCGTCGATCGCCGACACGGCGTCTGCGACGAGTCGGGCGCCCCGGCGCGCCGCGGCGTCACGGAGCCCGGCGGTGAGCAGCCGGCCGTCGACCCGGGCCGAGCGCGGGCTGTGCAGGGCGCGCCAGGGCCGGCGGAGCGGGGGGAACATGGCCCGGGCCTCCTCCGGCGTGATCTCCGTCACCTCGGGGTCGCGCCCGACCGCCAGCCGGCGCTGCTCCTCGAACCACGGGTCCTCGTGCTCGGCGAGGGCGAGCACGAGCGCACCGCATTCGGCGAAGGCACGGGCCTCGACGGCGACCCCGTCCTCGGCCAACCGCGCCACGAGCCGGCGCAGGTGCGAGGCGGCAGCGGCGCCGAATCGGTACCAGCCTTCGTCGGGCTCGTGGAAGGTCTGCGGCGAGGCGATGCCCGCCCCGGCGTCGGAGGCCCGGCCCGGCGTGCCGGCGTCGACGAGCACGACCTCGAGGCCTCCCAGCGCCAGCTCGTAGGCGACCGACGCCCCCACCAGGCCGCCGCCGACCACCACGGCGTCGGCCGACGGCGGCGGGACGTCGCTCACGGGGCGGCGACGGGCGCCCGGGTGCGCACGCCGGACGAGGGTACTCGCAGCCTCTGGCAGTATTCCGACGGCGCCATCCCGCCGGCGCCCCCGGGCGCGAGAGGAGGGCGGGTTGCGCAGAGGCGACCGCCGGCTGATCGCCATCACCGCCCTGCTCGTGACCGGCTCCGCCCTCACCCGCTTCGTCTCGAGCGGTCGGGTGGCGCCCTTCGTCGTCTCCGCCCTCGCCCTCGCCGGCCTGGCCGCACTGGTGGGCAGGTCCGTGGACGGTCTCGGCGACCGGCTCGGGTCGGGGGCGACCGGCGTCCTCCAGTCGGCGCTCGGCAACATCCCCGAGTTGCTCTTCGGGTTCTTCGCCCTCCGCAAGGGCCTCGTCACCGTGGTCCAGGCCGCCCTCGTCGGCTCGGTCCTCGCCAACGTCCTGCTCGTCCTGGGGGTGGCCGTCATCGTGGGCGGGGCCCGCAACGGCACCCAGCGGTTCGCCGCCGAAGGGCCACGGATCACGGTGCTGCTGCTTCTGTTGTCGGTGGCGATTCTCCTCGTGCCGACCGTCACCGCCCATCTGCACACGCCGGCCGCCTCGCACGAGCAGGCCCTGTCGAACACCGCCTCGGTGGTGCTCCTCCTGGTCTTCGCCCTGGCCGTCCCCATGTCCCTGCGCCGGGCCGGCCCTGCGGGCGGCGAGGACGCCGGCTTCGCCACGGCCGTCGAGGGGCCGCCCTGGCCGCTCGGACTGGCCATCGGGCTCCTGGCCGGCGCGTCGGTGGGCGCCGCCTTCGTCTCGGACTGGTTCGTCACCGCCCTCACGCCGGCGCTGTCGGCGATGCACATCTCGGAGGCCTTCGCCGGGCTCGTCATCGTCGCCATCGCCGGCAACGCCGTGGAGAACGTCGTCGGCATCCAGCTGGCGGCCCGCAACCGCATGGACTATGCGCTGTCGGTCACCCTGCAGAGCCCCGTCCAGGTGGCACTGGCCGTCGCCCCCGTCCTGGTCCTGCTCTCCCCGGTCATCGGCGGGGCCACCTTGAGCCTCGTGTTCCCACCGCTTCTCGTCGTGGCCCTGGCCATCACCGCCGTCGTGGCCGTCGTCGTCGTCTTCGACGGCGAGTCGACGTGGCTCGAAGGGGTCTGCCTGGTGGGCCTCTACGTCGTCGTGGCGACGGCGTTCTGGTGGGGATAGATTGCCCCGACCGCACGCACCGGGAGGCGCCGTGTCCGACAACCTCCGGCTTCTCGGGAAGTACAGCCGGGCCATGCAGACAGGCGACAGCGAGGCGGTGTTCGAGTTCTTCTCCGACGACTTCCACAGCCACGTCGCCGGACGCGTCAGTCCCGACCGCGTGGGGACCGACGTCCGAGGCGAGGAGCAGCAGTGGTGGAAGGCGGTGCGGGCCGCCCTTCCCGACATGGCCTTCACCGTCGACCTCCTGATCGAGTCCGGCGACCTCGTCGTCTCAAATTGGACGGTGACGGGCACCCACACCGGGGCCGCCTTCTTCGACGTCGAGCCGACGGGAGCGCCGGTCACGATCAACGGCACCGCCATCCTGCGGATCCGCGACGGCCAGATCGTCGAGCACTGGGGCGGGCCCCACTGCCAGCGCGGCCGTGGCTACATCGCCGGAGCGTGACGACGGTGCCGGGGATCTACGGGCCGACCACCACGACCGACGAGGTGCTGGAGGGGGTCGACCTCACCGGTAGGCGGGTGGTGGTCACCGGTGCCGCCACCGGGCTGGGCCGCGAGAGCGCCCGGGCCTTCGCCGCCCACGGGGCATCGGTCACCGTCCTGGCCCGCAGCGCCGAGCGCGCCGCCGGGGCGGTGGCCGAGATCGCCGCCCTCGTGCCCGGCGCCGAGCTCGAGGCGGCCGTGGCCGACCTGGGCGACCTCTCGACGGTCCGGGCCTTCGCCGAGACGTTCCTGGCCGGCCACGACACCCTCGACCTCCTCGTGAACAACGCCGGGGTGATGGCCTGCCCCTTCGGGCACACCGCCCAGGGCTTCGAGACCCAGTTCGGCACCAACCACCTCGGCCACTTCCTCCTCACCGGCCTCCTGGCCCCGGCGCTCCTGCGTGCGGCGGCCCCCAGGGTGGTGACGCTCAGCTCGGCGGGGCACTCGCGCAGCGACGTCGACCTCGACGACCCGAACTTCGAGCACGGCGGCTACTCGCCCTGGGTCGCCTACGGGCGGTCCAAGACGGCCAACGCCCTCTTCGCCAGGGAGCTGGCCCGGCGCGCCGGGCCCAAGGGCCTGCTGTCGTTCTCGGTCCATCCCGGAGGGATCGTCACCGACCTCGGGCGGCACCTCACCGAGGAGCTCCTTCTCGAGATGGCGGCCTTCGCCCGCGAGCGGAGCGCGGCGGCGGGGGCGGCGCCCGAGGGCGAGGGCAGCGGCGACATCACCTGGAAGTCGGTCGAGCAGGGCGCCGCCACCCAGGTGTGGGCGGCGGTCGCCCCGGAGCTGGCCGGGCACAACGGGGCCTACCTGGCCGACTGCGGGCTCGGCGTCCTCGGCGCCAATCCGGGTGCCAACGGCTTCATGGCGTACCTGCTCGACGACGACCACGCCGCCAGGCTCTGGGAGCTGAGCGAGCGCCTCGTCGGCGCCACCTTCGACGTCTCATGACCGACGTCTCGGCCGGCGACTACTCCCTCGTCGGAAGGCTCGGCGTCACGGCCCGGGTCACCGCCGGCACGCTCGTCCTGCAGGTCGAGCCCAGAGACGAGCTCCTCCACCACGGGATCGTCCGCTCGAGCGTCCTGGCCTTCCTCGTCGACGCCGCCGCCGGGATCACGGTCGACGACGAGCCCGACGACTGGACCTTCACGTCGGACATGTCGGTGCGGATGCGCCCGGTGCCGGTGACCGACCCCGTCGAGGCGGTCGCCACCGTCCTCAGGCGGGGCCGGCGATCCGCCACCTGCGCCGTCGAGCTGACCACGACCGGCGGTGTGCACGTGGGGACGGGCCTCATCGGCTTCGCCAAGGTGCCCCGCCGGGAGACCGACCCGCCCAAGCCGAAGGTGACGCCCGAGCGCTTCAGCGCCCTCTTCAGCGGCGACGCCTCCCTGGACCGGCCCTTGCGCGAGGCGGCCCGCATCGAGGTCCTCGACGCCGCCCGGGGGGAGGCCGAGGTGGCCGTGACGGCCGAGCTGCGGAACCCGGCAGGGACGCTCCAAGGGGCCCTCGTTGCCCTCCTGGCCGAAGCAGCCGCCGAGGACCTCGTCGCCACCCGCTTCGAGTCCCCCGCCGTCGTCACCGACCTCGACCTGCGCTACCTGGCCCAGGCCCAGGTGGGCCCGGTGCGGACCGCCTGCAGGCTCCTCGGCGACGGGCCCGACGCCTCCGTCGAGGTCCGGCTCACCGACACGTCGTCGGGGCGGCTCACCACCGTCGTCCTCGCCCGCCTGTCGGCAGTGCGCCGCTAACGGGTCTGCCCGAGACCCGTGGCACGACCTCGCTGGTGGCCCGGCGCCAGAGGTGACGCACTCGACACCACGTTCAACATCGTCCTCGTCCTGAAGGGCCTCGACGGCCTGCTCGAGCTCGTCGGGGGACTCCTCCTCTTCGTCTTCTCCCCGGCGAGCATCAACGCCCTGGCCCAGCGGCTGACCCAGCACGAGCTGACGCAGGACCCCCAGGACTTCTGGGCCCATCACCTCCTGCACCTGACGGGCAACCTCCACAGGACCCAGGCCTTCGGCGCCCTGTACCTCCTCTTCCACGGGGTCGTGAAGCTCGTGGTGGTGGTGGGACTGTTCCGCCGGGAGCGTTGGGCCTATCCGGTGGCCTTCGTCTTCCTGGGCGGGTTCGTGATCTACCAGGTGTACCGGATGACCTATGCCCCCACTGTCGGCCTGGCGCTGCTGACCGTGTTCGACCTCTTCATCATCTGGCTGACCTGGCGGGAGTACCGGCGGCACGGGGCACCGGCGTCGACGGCGCCGGGCTGACGGCGCGCCGGCGGCGCCTGATCTCGCTACAGTCCGGCCGGTGACGGACTACGACGCCATCGTGATCGGA
>JAGWNV010000074.1 GCA_028872975.1 Acidobacteriota bacterium | reverse complement strand
GAGCCCCTCGGCCCCGGCCTCGAGGGCCGCTCCGGCCACCTCGAGCAGCCGGTCGGTGTTGGGGCTCAGCTTCGCCCACCGCGCCACCCCGGCCTCGGCCGCCGCCGACACCGCCTCCGCCGTCGCCGACGGCGAGTGGGCGAACATGCGGCTGCGGTCCTCCAGGTTGGGACAGCTCACGTTGACCTCGACCGCCACCACACCGGGCGCGCCGGCGAGCATGGAGGCGGCCCGGGCGAAGTCCTCGACGCGCCGTCCCCAGATGCTCGCCACCACCCGGGCGCCACGCACGACGAGCTCGGGGAGCTCCTGCTCGCGCCAGGCCTCCACGCCCGGGCCCTGGAGCCCGACGGAGTTGAGCATCCCGGCCGGGGTGTCGGTGACGCGGGGGCCGGGGTTGCCGGGCCAGGGCTCGGCCGAGAGCGACTTCACCACCACCGCCCCCAGGGTGCCGAGCTCCACGTAGCCGGCGAGCTCGGCCCCGTGCCCGGCCGTGCCCGAGGCGGTGAGCACCGGGTTGGGGAGCGCCACCGACCCCACCGCCGTGCGCAGGTCCACCGCCGAGGCCCGGCCGCTCACGACCTCCCCCCCGCCGTCACGTCCGCTCCGCCCGCGCCGTGTCGGCGTGGACCTCCTGGAGGCTCACCACCGAGAGCGGGTGCCGGCGCCAGTCGGCCATGCCGGCGGCCGCCGCCCGAGCCGCCGCCACCGTCGTCAGGCAGGGCACCTTGTTCGACAGCGCCGCGCTTCTGATGTGGAGGCCGTCGGCGCGCGGGCCGCGCCCCCGGGGCGTGTTCACGACCAGCTGGACCCGCCCCGAGGCGATGAGCTCGACGGCGTCGGCGGCCCCGGCGTGGTCGACGCCGACCTTGGCCACCACCGTCGACACCGGCACCCCGTTGGACTCGAGGAAGGCGGCCGTGCCCGAGGTGGCCGCCAGCGCGAACCCGAGGGCGGCGAACCCGAGGGCGGCCTCGAGGCCGGCGGCCTTGTCCCGGTCGGCCAGGGAGAGGAACACCGTCCCCGAGGACGGCAGGGCGGTGCCGGCGGCGATCTGACTCTTGGCGAAGGCCAGGCCGAAGGTCGACCCGATCCCCATGACCTCGCCGGTGGACCGCATCTCGGGCCCGAGGAGAGTGTCCACCCCCGGGAACCGGTTGAAGGGCAGCACCGCCTCCTTCACGCTCACGTACCCGCAGTCGACCGGCGGGCGCAGGACCCCGGACTCGCGCAGCGCCGCCAAAGTCTCTCCCACCATCACCCTCGCCGCCACCTTGGCCAACGGGACACCGGTGGCCTTGGCCACGAAGGGCACCGTCCGGCTGGCCCTGGGGTTCGCCTCGAGGACGAACACGGTGCCGTCCTTCACGGCGTACTGGACGTTCAAGAGGCCCACCACCCCGAGCGCCTCGGCGATGGCCCGGGTGTGGCCGTCGAGGACGCCGAGGACCGACCCGGGCAGCGACTGCGGCGGCAGGGCGCAGGCCGAGTCGCCGGAGTGGACCCCGGCCTCCTCGACGTGCTCCATGATCCCGGCCACGAGCACCTCGCCCGCCGAGTCCCGCACGGCGTCCACGTCGACCTCGACGGCGTCCTCGAGGAACCGGTCGACGAGCACGGGGCGTTCGGCGGGGGTGGCACCCTCCCGGCGCAGGGCCTCGGCCAGCGCCGTCACCACGACGGCCAGCCGGTCGTCGTCGTAGACGATCTCCATGGCCCGTCCGCCGAGCACGTAGCTCGGCCGCACCAGCACCGGGTACCCGATCCGGCCGGCGGCGGCCAGGGCCTCCTCGAGGGTGGTGGCCGTCGCCCCCGGCGGTTGGGGGAGGCCGAGTCGGGTGCACAGGTCGTTCCACTGCTGGCGGTCCTCGGCCAGGTCGATCGAAGAAGGGCTCGTGCCGAGCACCGAGCCGGCCGGGAGCGACCCCGCCAGCTTGAGCGGCGTCTGGCCGCCGAGCGCCACCACCACCCCGGCGACGGGTGCCCCGCCCGGCCCCGACCCGGCCGCCTCCTCGGCGTCGAGGACGTTGCGGAGGTCCTCCACGGTGAGCGGCTCGAAGTAGAGCCGGTCGGAGGTGTCGTAGTCGGTGGAGACGGTCTCGGGGTTGCAGTTGACCATCACCGTCTCGAAGCCGGCCTCCCGCAGGGCCATGCTGGCGTGGACGCAGCAGTAGTCGAACTCGATGCCCTGGCCGATGCGGTTGGGTCCCGAGCCCAGGATGACGACCCGGGGACGTGTGCTCGGGCGCACCTCGTCCTCGTCCTCGTAGGTGGCGTAGTGGTACGGCGTGTGGGCCTCGAACTCGGCACCGCAGGTGTCGACGGTCTTGAAGGTGGGCCGCACCCCGGCGGCCAGGCGCGCGGCGCGCACCCGCTCTTCGTCGACGGTCCCGCCCTGGCCGGAGGACAGCAGATAGGCGATCTGGGCGTCGGAGAAGCCGAGGCGTTTGGCGTGGCGCCAGGTCCGCCGGTCGAGGGCCTCGGGGGCGGTGCCCTCGGCGCCGAGTGCCTCGAGACCGGCCCGGGCCCCCACGATGCGGTCGATCTGGTCCAGGAACCACCGGTCCACACCGGTCGCCTCGGCCACGGCGTCGACCGCCGCGCCCCGGCGCAGGGCCGCCTCGAGGTGGAAGATCCGCTCGGGGGTGGGCCGGGCGGCCATGGCCAGGAGGGTGGCGTCGTCGATCCCCTCGAGGGCCTGCTCGGCGGGATCGGCGTTGAGCCCGGCCCGTCCCTGCTCGAGGGACCGGACCGCCTTCTGGAGCGACTCCGGGAAGGTCCGGCCGATGGCCATCACCTCCCCCACCGACTGCATCCGGGTGCCGAGGACCTCGGCTGCGCCGGGCAGCTTCTCGAAGGCCCACCGGGGGATCTTCGTCACCACGTAGTCGATGGTGGGCTCGAAGCTGGCCGGCGTGGCACCGGTGATGTCGTTGGCCACCTCGTCGAGGGTGTAGCCCACCGCCAGCCGGGCGGCGATCTTGGCGATGGGGAACCCGGTCGCCTTCGACGCCAGCGCCGAGGACCGCGACACCCGGGGGTTCATCTCGATCACCAGCCGCCTGCCGTTGCCGGGATGGACGGCGAACTGGATGTTGGACCCTCCGGTGTCCACGCCCACGCGCCGGATGCAGGCGAAGGCGTCGTCGCGCATGGCCTGGTACTCGACGTCCGAGAGCGTCTGGGCCGGGGCCACGGTGATGGAGTCGCCGGTGTGGACGCCCATGGGGTCGAGGTTCTCGATGGAGCAGACGACCACGCAGTTGTCGGCGCCGTCGCGCATCACCTCGAGCTCGAACTCCTTCCATCCGGCGATGGACCGCTCGATGAGGATCTGGCCCACCGGGCTGGCGGCCAGGCCCTCGGCGGCCAGCCGCCGAAACTCCCCGGGGTCGCCGGCGGTCCCCGTGCCCGCCCCGCCCAGGATGAAGCTGGGCCGGATCATGAGCGGGTAGCCGATCTCCTCGCCCACGACCATGGCCTCCTCGAGCGAGTGGGCGAAGCCCGAAGACGGCACCTCGAGGCCGATCTCCTCCATGGCCGCCTTGAACCGGTCCCGGTCCTCGGCGGTGGAGATGGCCTCGGCGTTGGCGCCGATGAGCCGGACCCCGTACGCCTGGAGGGTCCCCGACCGCCACAGGTCCATGGCCAGGTTGAGCGCCGTCTGGCCGCCGAGCGTGGGCAGCAGCGCGTCGGGGCGCTCGCGCTCGACGATGGCGGCCAGCACGGCGGGGTCGAGCGGCTCGACGTAGGTGCGGTCGGCCATCTGGGGGTCGGTCATGATCGTGGCCGGGTTCGAGTTGGCCAGCACCACCCGGTACCCCTCGGCGGCGAGCACCCGGCACGCCTGGGTCCCGGAGTAGTCGAACTCGCAGGCCTGGCCGATCACGATGGGACCGGAGCCGACGACGAGGATGGTCTCGATGTCGGTGCGCCGCGGCATCAGGCCCTCGCCGCGTCCATGAGGGCCACGAACCGGTCGAAGAGGTACCGGGCGTCGTGCGGGCCCGGACCCGCCTCGGGGTGGTACTGGACGCCGAAGGCGGCGACGGCGGTGGCCCGGATGCCCTCCACCACCCCGTCGTTCAGGTTCACGTGGGTGACCTCGGCCACCGGCCTGCCGGCGGGCCGCAGGGAGTCCTCGGCCACGGCGTAGTTGTGGTTCTGGCTCGTGATCTCCACCACCCCGCCCGACGTGCGCCGCACCGGATGGTTGCCGCCGTGGTGGCCGAAGGGGAGCTTGTAGGTCCGGCCCCCCAGGGCGGTGGCGAGCAGCTGGTGGCCGAGGCAGATGCCGAACACCGGCACCCGCCCGAGCAGCTCCGACACGATGCCGGCCTGGGTCCCGAGGGCGGCCGGGTCGCCGGGGCCGTTGGAGAGGAAGACCCCGTCGGGCTCGAGGGCGAGGGCCTCGTCGGCGGGCGTGCCGGCCGGCACCACCGTCACGGTGGCGAGGCGCCCGAGGCACTCGAGCATGGTCTGCTTGACGCCGAAGTCGTAGGCCACCACCCGGCGGCCGCCGCCCCCGCACTCATAACGCGCCGGGGTCGTCACCCCCGACACCAGGTCGAGTCCCGTGGTCCCCGGCTCCTCGGCGGCGGCCCGGGCCAGGGTGGCCTCGTCGGCGGTGCCGAAGGCGCATCCCATGGCCCCCGCCTCACGGACGTGGCGGGTGAGCCGGCGGGTGTCGACCCCGGAGATGCCCGGTATGCCGTGGCGGACCAGGAACTCCTCGAGCGACCCCTCGGCCCGCCAGCTCGAGGGCCGCGGCGGCAGGTCCCGCACCACCACCCCCCGGCACCACGGCCGGGCCGCCTCGTCGTCGGCGGCGGTCACCCCGTAGTTGCCGATGTGGGGGTAGGTGAAGGCGATCACCTGGCCGGCGTAGCTGGGGTCGGTGATGACCTCCTGGTAGCCCGAGAGGACGGTGTTGAAGACGACCTCACCGGTGGCGACGCCACCGGGGGCGGAGGCGCCCACGGCCTCACCCTCGAACACCTCCCCGTCGGCCAGCACGAGCAGGGCCGCCGGGCGGGCCGCGGTCATCGCTGGGCCTCCCCGTCGACGACGACGGGCTCCCCGCGCCACACGGTGTGACGGACCCGTCCCCTGAGGGTCCTCCCCGCCCACGGCGTGTTGCGGCTCCGGCTGGCCAGCCGGGCCGGGTCGACCTCCCAGCGCTCCTCGGGGTCGAAGACGAAGAGGTTGGCCGGGGCGCCGGCCACGAGGGGGCCGCCCTGGTCCCCGCCCTGGTCGACGGCGAGCCCGGCGATGCGCGCCGGCCCCCACGACAGCAGGCCCAGCACGGCGCCGAGGGCCATGGCGGGGGCGGCCGTCGCGCCGGTGAGGGCGTCGAGGGTCACGGCCAGTGCCGTCTCGAGCCCGAGCATGCCCGGCGCGGCGTCCTGGAGCGTCGTGGCCTTCGCCTCCGGCGGGTGCGGGGCGTGGTCGGTGGCCACGGCGTCGACCACGCCGGCGGCGCACGCCCGGCGGACGCCCGCGGCGTCGGCGGCGGTCCGAAGCGGCGGGTTCACCTTGTAGATGGGGTCGTAGCCGGCGAGCTCCTCGTCGGCGAGGGTGAGGTGGTGGGGGGTGACCTCGGCGGTCACGGCCAGCCCCTCCGCCTTGGCGGCGGCCACCATGGCGAGCGACCGGGCCGTCGAGAGGTGCAGGAAGTGCACCCGCCCCCCCGTGAGCCGCACCAGGGCGATGTCGCGGGCCACCATGAGCTCCTCGGACTCGGCGGGGGCCCCGGGCACCCCCAGGCGGCTCGACCAGGCACCCTCGTGCATCACGCCGCCGGCGGTGAGCGAGTCCGTCTCGCAGTGCTGGCCGAGGACGACCGGGAGCCCCCGCGACTCGAGTCCCCGGGCGTACTCGAGGGCCCGGCGCATGACCCCGGCGTCCTGGACACCGGCGCCGTCGTCGGTGAAGAGCCGCACCCCGAGGGCGGCCAGCTCGCCCATCGGCGCCAGGCGCTCCCCGGCCCGCCCCACGGTGATGGCCCCCGCCACCTCCACCCGGCAGACGGCCTTGCGGCCGAGGGCGAGGACGTCGGCGGCCACGGCGGCGGAGTCGACGGGCGGGTCGGTGTTGGGCATGGCCACCACGGCGCAGTAGCCGCCGAGGGCGGCGGCACGGGCGCCGGTCTCGATCGTCTCGGCCTCCTCGGCGCCGGGCTGGCGGAGGTGGGTGTGGAGGTCGACGAGGCCGGGGGCCACGACACAGCCGCCCGCCTCGACCAGGCGCGCCCCCGAGGGGACCTCGAGGTCGGGGCCCACGGCGGCCAGCCGGTCCCCCACCACGAGCAGGTCGGCCCGCCGCTCCCCCGTGGCGTCCACCACCGTGCCCCCCCGCACGACGATCGGCGGCGTGTCGGCGCCCGGGGCGTCAGTCACCGGCACCACCGGCGGCGGGATCCTCGACGGCGCCGCCCGAGCCGAGCAGGAGGAAGAGCACGGCCATCCGCACCGCCACGCCGTTTCTCACCTGCCGCAGCACCGTCGAGGCGGGAAGCTCGGCCACGTCGTCGGCGATCTCCACGCCGCGGTTCATGGGACCGGGGTGCATCACGACGGCGCCCTCGCCGAGCAGGGCGGCCCGGCGGGCGGTGAGGCCGTAGGCGCTCGTGTACTCCCGCACCGACGGCAGGTAGGCCCCCGCCCCCCGCTCGAGCTGGAGCCGGAGGAGGTAGCAGACGTCGACGTCGCCGAGCACGGCGTCGAGGTCGTGGGTGACGGCCTCGAGGGGCCAGTCGTCGAAGGAGGTGGGCACGAGCGAGCCCGGCGCCACCACGGTGGTGCGGGCCCCGAGGGCGCCGAGCGCCCACACGAGCGACCGTGCCACCCTGCTGTGGCGGACGTCGCCGACCACGGCCACCTTGAGGCCCCGGAACCCGGCGGTGCCCGCCGAGGCGGGATCGGTGCCGGCCCGCTCGGCCAGGACCTGCCGGATGGTGTAGCAGTCGAGGAGGGCCTGGGTGGGGTGCTCGTGCCAGCCGTCGCCGGCGTTCACGACCGCCGCGTCCACCCACTGGGCCACCTGGGCCGGAGCCCCGGCGCTCGGGTGGCGCACCACGAAGGCGTCGACGCCCATGGCGTTCACCGTCTCCACCGTGTCGCGAAGCGACTCGCCCTTCTTCACCGACGACCCCGCCATGGGGCAGCTCATGACGTCGGCCGAGAGCCGCCGGGCGGCGGTCTCGAACGACAGCCGGGTCCGGGTCGACTCCTCGGCGAACAGCGTCACCACCGTCCGGCCCCGCAGGGCGGGCACCTTGGGGATGGGCCGCCGGCCCACCTCCACGAAGGCGTCGGCCACCCGCAGCACCTCCTCGATGCCCTCGGCCCCGAGGTCGGCCACCGACAGCAGGTGGCGGCCAGCCCCGAGCGGCGCCCCGCTCATCAGCGGGGGACGACGTCGCCGAGCACGACGCCGTCGAGGCTCACGTCGACCTGCTCGTCGATGCGGGTCGGCATGTTCTTGCCGACGTAGTCGGGCCTGATGGGCAGCTGCCGGTGGCCCCGGTCGACCATGACGGCCAGCTGCACGGCCCGCGCCCGGCCATAGTCGGTGAGGGCGTTGAGGGCGGCCCGCACCGTCCGGCCGGTGAACAGCACGTCGTCGACGAGCACCACGAGGGATCCGGCCAGGTCGCCGGGGATGTCGGTGGCGGCCTCGGGCAGCACGGGCCGGATCCCGATGTCGTCGCGGTAGAAGGCGACGTCGAGCATTCCCACCGGCACCGTCGCCCCCTCGATCTCCTCGAGCACCCGCCCGATCCGCTGGGCGAGCGGCACGCCCCCGGTCTGGAGCCCGATCAGGACCGTGTCCTGCAGGCCGCGGTTGTGCTCGACGATCTCGTGGGCGATGCGCACCAGGGCCCGGTGGACGTCCTCGGCGGAGAGCACCTGTACCCGGGGAACGAAGACCCCACCTCGCGGTGGGGTCAGTCTGCGTTCGCGCTCGGCCACCCGGCTCCTCTGGTCCGTTCGGGCCTCACAGGACCCGCTTCACGGTCGCCGCCGATGGTATCAGCTGCCCCGCGCCACGGCGGCCACCGTGGCCAGCACCCCGTTCACGAACCGGCCCGAGTCGTCGGTCGAGTACCGGCCGGCGAGCTCCACCGCCTCGTCGATGACCACCGACACCGGCACGCCGGGCTCGGCCAGCAGCTCGTAGGTGGCCATGCGGAGCAGCACCCGGTCGACGACCGGCATCCGCTCGAGCTCCCAGCCCCGGGCGGCGGTGCCGACGAGCTCGTCGATGCGGTCCTGGTGGGCCACCACCCCCCGCACCAGGGCCAGGGCATAGGGGTCGGGCTGGGCGGCGAGGCCGCCCAGGACCTCCTCCACCGCCACCTGCTTGAGCTCGGCCTCGTAGAGGAGCCCCAGGGCCCGTTCCCTGGCCTGGTGGCGGGGACCGGCCGGCACGCCGGCCTCGGCGGGCACCGCCGTCGCCCGCCTAGGCCCTTGTGATGTACTCGCCGGTGCGGGTGTCCACCTTCACCCGCTCGCCCGGGTTCACGAACAGGGGGACCTGCACGACGAGGCCGGTCTCCAAGGTGGCCGGCTTGCGGGCGCCCGACACCCGGTCGCCTTGGACCCCTGGCTCGGTCTCGGCCACCGACAGCTCCACGGCGGCGGGGAGGTCGACCCCGACGATCTCCTCGCCGTAGCGCTGGAGCACGGCCGTGTCGCCCTCCTTCAGATAGTGGGCGGCGCCGCCGAGCGTGTCGGGGTTCACCTGGATCTGGTCGTAGGACACAGTGTCCATGAAGACGTAGTCGGTGCCGTCACGGTAGAGGTACTGCATCTCTCGCTTCTCGACGATGGCCTGCTCGACGCGCTCGTCGGCCCGGAAGGTCCGCTCGATCACGGCCCCGGTGCGGACGTTCTTCAACTTGGTACGGACGAAGGCGCCGCCCTTGCCCGGCTTCACGTGCTGGAACTCGACGACGCCGAAGAGGCCCTCGGGGAGGTCGAGCGTCATGCCGTTGCGCAGGTCGTTGGTGGTGACAGCCATCAGGCGGCAGGTTCCTTCGGATAGCAGGTGAGCACGCGGCATCCGTCCTCGGTCACCACGACGGTGTCCTCGACGCGCACCCCGCCGACACCGGCCAGGTACACACCGGGCTCCACGGTGACCACGACGCCGGCGTCGAGGATAGCAGTGGTCCCCGGGCCGACCGCCGGGGCCTCGTGCACGTCGAGGCCCACCCCGTGGCCGGTCCCGTGCTCGAAGGCGTCGCCGAAGCCGGCCTCGGCGATGGCCTGGCGACAGACCCGGTCGACCTCCCCGGTGGCCACCCCGGCGCGCACCGCCTCCACCCCGCGGCGCTGGGCGCCCGACACGACCTCGAGCACGCGGGCCATGGTGCCGGCGGCGGCGCCTCCGACGAAGAAGGTGCGGGTCATGTCGGAGCGGTAGCCGTCGTAGAGGGCGCCGAAGTCGACGACCACGGCGTCGCCGTCCTCGAGCCGCCGGCCGCTCGGCCGGGCGTGGGGCTTGGCGGCGTTGGGTCCCGAGGCGACGATCGTCTCGAAGGCCCGGTCCTCGGCGCCGAGCCGGCGCATGGCCGTATCGAGGGCGAGGGCCACCTCCGCTTCGCTCCGCCCGGCGGTGATGAGCGGGCGTATCTCGCCCAGCGCGGCGTCGGCGAGGGCGGCGGCGTAGGCCATGCGGTCGAGCTCGGCGTCGTCCTTCACGAGTCGCAGGGCCTCGACCACCCCGCTCGTGGGCACCGTCTCCACCCCCCCGAGGACGCCCTGCCAGCGCCGCTGGGCGCTCCAGGTCACGGAGTCGGCCTCGAGGCCGAGGCGCGAGGCACCGCTGCGGCCCGCCCCTGACACGAGCGCGTCGCGCTG
>JAGWNV010000073.1 GCA_028872975.1 Acidobacteriota bacterium | reverse complement strand
CCTCCGTCGATTCGACGTTCGACGATAGGCCAGTCGGACAGGGGGAGGACAGGGCGCGCCGGCCGGGGACTGGCCGCCGTCCGGGGGCGCGAGGGATCCCCAGGGAGACTGGGGATCCCTTGGGGGGGTGGGCCTCGGCAACGGGCCCGGCCGCAGGGGGTTGACCGGGCCCGATGCCGAGGTGCCGGCATGCCGCCACCACCTTGGGTACCAAGGACAACGCTCGGTGGCGTCCGCCCTTGCGCGGGCGTAGTGGATTTCCGAGACGTCCCGGCGGGGCCCCGGAGGACTGCTCGGGAAGGGCCGGTTCAGGTGGCCAGGTAGGCGCTCCGCCCGTGCGCCTCGAGCTCCCGGTCCAGGCGCTCGGCGTCGGCGGGCTCGAGGCGCCGGTACCGGGGGCGGCGGTCCTCCGGGGGCCACCACCAGACGGGGTCGGCCGTCTGCCAGCGGTCGGCCCGGAGGGGGCGCTTGTCCACCTTCCCCGTCCCCGTGACCGGCACCTCGGCCACCAGGCGGACCAGCCGGGGGGGCCACTTGGTGCCCATGTCGGGCTGGCCGGCGAGGAACCGGGCGAAGGCCTCGGGGTCGAAGTCGCCCGGCTCCTCCACCTCGAGGGCGGCCATGACCTGGTCGCCGGTCCTCGGGTCGGGGACCCCGTAGACGACGGCCACCCGGACGGGCGGGAACCGCTCGAGGACCCGCTCGACCGGGGCGGCACCGAAGTTCTCCCCGTCGACCCGGAGCCAGTCGCTGGTCCGGCCGGCGAAGTAGAAGTAGCCCGCCTCGTCCCGGTAGGCGAGGTCCCCGGACCAGTACCAGCCCTGCCTGGTCCGCTCGGCCTCGGCCTCCGGGTTGGCGTAGTAGCCCTCGAACCGCCCGGCGCCGTCCCGGCTCACGATCTCCCCGATGGCCTCGGCCGGGTTGAGGAGACGGCCCTCCTCGTCGAACCGGGCCCGGGGGCGCTCCACCCCTGCCTCGTCGACGACGACGACGTCGGTGCCGGGTGGGGGGAGCCCGATCGCCCCCTTCGGCATCCCGGGCGCCGGCGACATGGCGATGGCCCCTTCGCTCGACCCGTAGCCCTCGACGACCGGGCAGGCGAACCGCCTCCGGAAGGCCCGGCTGTCCTCGGGCGAGGCGTCGGTGCCGAAGGCGAACTTGAGGGTGTTCTCGGCGTCGTCGGGCCGGGGGGGCGTGGCCAGGATGTAGGTGAGGGCCCGGCCCACATAGTTGAAGTAGGTGACCCCGTAGCGGCGGACGTCGGCCAGGAACCCCGAGGCGGAGAACCGGCGGCGGAGCACGAAGGTGGCACCGGAGGCGAAGGCCGGCACCAGGGCGGTGTTGAGGGCGTTCCCGTGGAAGAGGGGCATGGCGCAGTAGAGGACGTCACCGGGGCCGAACCCCGACCCCTTGGCCATCGTCAGTCCCGCCTCGGCCAGCCGGCCCTGGCTCACCTTGACCGCCTTGGGGGCTCCGGTGGACCCCGAGGTGAAGAGGAGGAGGTAGAGCGCCTCGGGCCCTGGGAGGGACTCGCCCCCTGTCCCGCGTTCCGCCGGCGCCGGCATCCCGAGGCGGGCCCGGTAGTCATCGGTGTCGACGAGGACGGTCGGGGCACCGGTGTCGAGCCCGTCCAGGAGCCGGACCTGGCCGGTGTCGGTGATGACGACCCGGCAGTCGGTGTGGCGGATGTCGGCCTCGAGTTCCCCGCCACGGCGGGTCGGGTTGATGCCGACGATCGTGGCACCGGCGAGCGCAGCGCCCCCCAGGAGGAAGAGGTACTCGGGGACGTTCTCGAGGAGGACGCCCACGTGGAAGGGTCCGGTCCCGGCCTCGGCGAGTTCGGCCAGCAGTCGGGCCCGCCGTCGGGACTCGGCCACGACCTCCGCCCACGTCCAGGAGGCATCCTCGAAGCGCAGGCCGGTGGTGGTGTCCCCGGCTCGCTCGAGGAGCAGCTCGGCGACCGTCGCCGGCGTGGTCACGGCGCTCAGGCGAGGACTCGGCGGCGGAAATTCCGCAGGCCCACGGAGAGGAAGAGCAGGGCGAAGCCGGCCATCACCGGATAGATGACGTAGAGGTGGAGGTGGGGCGCGTTCGTGAAGGCGGCCCGCATCCCCTCGTTGACGTAGATGAGGGGGTTGAAGAGGACGAGGGTCTGCAGCCAGTGGAAGCTCCCGACGGTCACCGGGGCCAGGCGGGTCCAGCCGTAGTAGGTCCCGCCCAGGAAGGTGATGGGGAGGATGATGAAGCCGAACATGAGCCCGATGTTCCGGGGCTCGAAGCTCGTCCCGAGCACGAGGCCGAGCCCCGCCATCGCCACACAGGCGAGGGGCAGCAGGGTGAGGACGACGGCCCAGTGGAACGACAGCTGAGCGTGGACGCCCCGGGCGTGGACCACGGCGGCGATGGGGAGGACGAGGACGGCGGAGAGCAGCCCCTGGGCGGCGCCGGAGAGGACCTTGGCCATCGCCACCAGCCAGACCGGACAGGGGGCCTGGACCCGGTCCTCGATCTCCCGGGTGAACCCGAACTCCGTGGCCATGTTGAGGGCGATGGCCTGGACGCCCTGGAACATGATCGAGATGCCGACGACCCCGGGGACGAGGAAGGTGGCGAAGGCCGACTCGGCACCCGGACCCCGGCCGCCGATGCCCTGGCCGATCTTCGGGAAGACGTAGAGGAAGACGAAGCAGAGGAGGAAGGGTTGGATGAGGGTCCGGAGGACGAAGATCCACTTGTCCTTCCAGAGCACGACCAGGTCCCGGAGGAGGAGCGCCCCGAGGGCCACGTAGCTCGCCGTGACGACGGGACGGAGCACCAGTCCGATGTGCCGGTCTCCCTCCCCCGGCTCGGCGACGGTATCGGCGACGGCCATCAGTCGCGGAGCTCCCGTCCGGTGAGGGTGATGAAGACCGTCTCGAGGCTCGGCTCGGAGATGGAGAGGTCGACGATGTCGTATCCCCGGCCCTCGGCGGCGGCGACCACCCTGGGCACGATGCGGTCGGTGCCGGCGACGTCGAGGCGGACGGCGCCGTCGGCCACCCGGGACCGGGCCACCCCCTCCACCTCCTCCCTGAGGACCCCGGCCAGCCCCTCGGGGTCCCCGGCGGCCCGGACGGTCACGATGGTGTCGGCCCCGATGCTCCGCTTGAGGCCGGCGGGGGTGTCGAGGGCGAGGATCCGGCCGTGGTCCATGATCGCCACCCGGTTGCAGAGCCGGTCCGCCTCCTCCATGTAGTGGGTGGTGAGGAGGATCGTCTGACCCTCCCGGTTGAGCTCGCCCAGGATCTGCCAGAGGGCGAGCCGGCTCTGGGGGTCGAGGCCGGCCGTCGGCTCGTCGAGGAAGAGCACGGCGGGCCGGTGGAAGATGGCCCGGGCCACCATGAGCCGCTGGGCCATGCCCCCCGAGAGGGCGTAGACCGTCGCCTTCGCCCACCGGTCGAGCTGGAACTGCTGGAGGAGCTCGTCGGTCGTCCGCCGGGACCGGGCCGCCCCCATGCCGAAGAGGCGGCCGTGGAAGTAGAGGTTCTCCCACACCGTGAGCTGGCGGTCGAGAGTGTTCTCCTGGGAGACGATCCCGCTCAGCTGCTTGGCGAGGGCGGGATGGGCGGCGACGTCGACGCCGCCCACGAAGGCCCGGCCCGAGGTGGGGACGACCCTCGTGGTGAGCATGCCGGCCGTCGTGGTCTTCCCGGCCCCGTTCGGCCCGAGGAGGCCGAAGATCTCCCCGGCGGCCACGTCGAGGTCGAGCTTGTCGACGGCGGGTACGTCCATCCCGGGGTAGACCTTGGTGAGCTCCTCGGTGTGGATGATCCCCCTGGCCGCGCCGGCTGCGCCATCGCTGCCGGCGGTCGCCGCAGCGGGCTCGGCGACGGACATGGCAGTCATGGTAGACGTGCCTCCCGGCCGGGGAATTGAGGAAACCTCATTAGGAGGAATACTCCGTATCTCGGGGGTGTTGGGCCCGTCGTGACCCTCTCGGACACCCCCGCCACCGACCGACCGACCGCCGAGGGCGCGGCGTCGGACCTCGCCGACCTCGTGGCCCAAACGGCCAGGCGGATCCGTCGGGGGTCCACCGAACACCTCGCCCCCCTCGGCGTCACCGGGGCCCAGGCCAGGGTTCTCCGGACTGTCTCGGCCGGGCCGATCCGGATGGCGGACATCGCCGCCCGCCTGGAGGTGGTGCCCCGGTCGGTCACCTCGATGGTCGACGGCCTCGAGGAGAACGGCCTCGTCTGCCGCCGCCCCGATCCCGACGACCGCCGGTCGGTCCTCGTCGAGCCCACCGCCGCCGGAAAAGGCCTCCTGGCCCGGCTCCACCAGGCCCGGCACGCCAGCGCCGAACAGGTCTTCGCCCCCCTCGACGACCTTCAGCGAGCCGAGCTGGGCCGGCTCCTCGGCCGGCTCTGCGGAGGCGCCTGCCACGAAGTCGCAGGACATCGGGACGCGGACAGGAAAGGTGGTCGCTGATGGGGATGGGAATGGGAATGGGCCACATGGGCCGGATGGGAGGTGGAGGGAACGCCGGTTGGGGCCTCATGCGGTCCTTCCGGCGGGACGAGTCGGTGACCCAGCAGCAGCTGCCGCCGGGGATCATGCGGCGGGTGTTTCGGTTCGCCACCCCCTACAAGAAGCTCCTGACGGTCTTCCTCGCCCTGATCGTCGCCGACGCCCTCATCAGCGCCGTCAACCCCCTCGTCCTGCGGGCCATCATCAACCAGGGGATCCTGAAGGGGGACCGCGGGCTCGTCTTCGCCCTGGCCGGGCTCGTCGCCGGCCTGGCCGTCGTCGACGCCGGCCTGTCGCTCTGGCAGCGGTGGGTGTCGGCCACCGTCGGCGAAGGGCTCATCTTCGACATGCGGTCGAAGGTGTTCGCCCACATCCAGAAGATGCCCATCGCCTTCTTCACGAGGACCCAGACCGGCGCCCTCGTCACCCGGCTCAACAACGACGTCCTCGGCGCCCAGCAGGCCTTCACCGACACCTTCTCCTCGGTCGTCGGCAACTTCATCGGCGTGGCCATGACGCTGGGGTTCATGTTCTACCTGTCCTGGCCGATCACCCTGGCCCTGCTGGCCCTCCTGCCGATCTTCCTCCTCCCGGCCCGGTGGGTGGGCAAACGGCTGGCGGCGATCACCCGGGAGTCCTACGCGCTGAACGCCGCGATGAACACGACGATGACCGAGCGGTTCAACGTCTCGGGCGCGCTCCTCGTGAAGCTCTTCGGCAGGCCGGGCCGGGAGACGGCGACCTTCGACCGCCGGGCCGGCCGGGTCCGGGACATCGGGGTCACCTCGGCCATGTACACCCGGGTCTTCATGGTGGCCCTCCTCCTCACCGCCTCACTGGCCACCGCCCTCGTCTACGGCTGGGGAGGCGTCCTCGGCATCGACCGGGGGCCGCTCTTCGTCGGGACCCTGGTGGCCCTGGCCGCCTACCTGACCCGGCTCTACGGCCCGCTCACCGCCCTCTCCAACGTGCAGGTCGACGTCATGACCGCCCTCGTCTCCTTCGACCGGGTCTTCGAGGTCCTCGACCTCCCCCCGATGATCGACGAGAAGCCCGATGCGGTGGCGCTCCCCCGGGGGCCGGCCTCGGTCGAGTTCGACCACGTGGACTTCCGGTACCCGACGGCGGAGGAGGTGTCGCTGGCGTCGCTCGAATCGGTGGCCGTGCTCGACCAGGCCCCGAGCCAGCAGGTCCTCTTCGACGTCTCCTTCCGGGCCGAGCCCGGGCAGCTCGTCGCCCTCGTCGGCCCCTCCGGCGCGGGGAAGACGACGATCAGCCATCTCGTCCCCCGCCTCTACGACGTGCGGGCAGGCACGGTGAGGATCGACGGCGTCGACGTCCGCGACGTCACCTTGGACTCCGTCCACGCTGTGGTGGGGGTCGTCACCCAGGACGCCCACTTGTTCCACGAGACCATCCGGGACAACCTCCTCTACGCCAGGCCCGAGGCGACCGAGGAGGAACTCGTCGAGGCGCTCCGGGCGGCCCAGATCCTCCCCCTCGTGGAGAGCCTCCCCGACGGCCTCGACACCGTCGTCGGCGACCGGGGGTACCGGCTCTCGGGCGGGGAGAAGCAGCGGATCGCCATCGCCCGGCTGCTCCTCAAGGCGCCCGACGTCGTCGTCCTCGACGAGGCCACCGCCCATCTCGACTCGGAGTCGGAGGTGGCCGTCCAGGAGGCCCTACGGACCGCCCTCGCCGGTCGGACCTCGATCGTCATCGCCCACCGGCTGTCCACGGTCCGGGAGGCGGACCAGATCCTCGTCGTCGACGCCGGCCGGATCGTCGAGCGGGGCACCCACCAGGAGCTCCTCGCCGCCGGCGGGCTCTATGCCGAGCTCTACGCCACCCAGTTCGCCGCCCAGGCGGACGCCACGGGCGAGGGCGACGGAGCGTCCGGGGGGCGGACCGAGGCCGGGGCCGGGGCGCACCTGGCGCTGTCTGGCGGCGAGGGCTGACCGCTACGGTGGCGGGCCGTCATGCCCGCCGCCGCTTCCGCACCGGCGCCCCCCCGCGCGCCACGGCCGCCCGTCGAGGTCGGGGACCGCCCGGTCCTCCGGGGCTGGCTCCACCTCGGCGCCGTCGTGGCCATGGCGATGGGCGGCCCCCTCCTGGCCGCCCGGGCCGCGAATCCCGGCGAGGCGGCGGCCCTGGCCGTCTACAGCCTCTCGATGGTGGCCCTGTTCGGCGTGAGCGCCGCCTTCCACCGGATCCGCTGGCGGCCAACCGCCCGGCGGCGGATGCGGAGGGCCGACCACGCCACCATCTTCTTCGGCATCGCCGGGACCTACACCGCCGTCGCCGTCCTCGCCCTGGCCGGCTGGGCCGAGATCCTCGTCCTCACCCTCGTCTGGGCCGGCGCCGCGGTGGGGATCTCGGTGCGGCAGGTCTGGCTCGACGCACCGAAGTGGGCGGTGACGGTCCCCTACGTCGTCGTCGGCTGGTGCGCCCTCGCCGTCATGCCCCAGCTCCTCGCCGGCCTGGGGGGCGTGGGGTTCCTGCTCCTCGTCCTCGGGGGGGCCGCCTACAGCGCCGGGGCCCTCGTCTACGCCCGCCGGAAGCCGGACCCTGTGCCCGGGGTCTTCGGATACCACGAGGTCTTCCACGCCTGCACCGTGGTGGGGGCCGCCTTCCACTTCGCCGCCATCGCCGCCTTCGCCCTCCCCGGACGCTGAACCTGACGCCCGTGTCGGAGAACGGCGGCCCCGCGCTATCGTCGGCCGCGCCGGGCGGGAGGCAGGGGAGGACCAGTGGACGCTGAGCTTCGGCGGTTGGTCGACCGGAACGAGATCCGGGAGCTCACCGCTCGCTACAACCGGTGCTTCGACGACGGGGACGCCGAGGGGTTCGCCGCCACCTTCACCGAGGACGGCGTGATGGAGGTCGTGGGGGGATTCTCGGCCGAGGGCCGGGAAGGCCTCGCCAAGATGTGCCGGCGGGTCCCCTACGGCGTCGTCCACGTGACCGCCGACGCCATCGTCTCGGTGGACGGGGACCGGGCCAGCCAGGACGTCACCATCCTCACCCTGCAGCGACCCAAGCCCGCCGCCGCCCCCGAGGACCGCCGGACCTTCCTCGAGCGCAGCGGCCGGTACCACGACGAGCTCGTCCGCACCGCCGACGGATGGCGGTTCGCCCGCCGGTCGGCGAGCCTCGACGGGGGCCTCTGACATGGCCCTCCTCACCGACCACCTCCGGGCCATGGCCGAGGCCTTCGGCGACCGGACGGCCTACCGGGTCGTCGACGGGGGGTCGATGACCTTCGGGCAGTGGGAGGCCGAGTCCAACCGCCTCGCCCGGGCCCTCGTCGACCTCGGGGTCGGCAAAGGGGACCGGGTGTCGCTCTACCTCGAACCCTCCGAGGCCCTCCGGTTCATGGTCGGGTACTCGGCGGTCCACAAAGCCGGTGCAGTGGCGGTGCCGACGAACACCCGGCTGTCGGAGGCGGAGCTCGAGCGCCTCCTCGGCCACGCCGAGGTGACCGCCGTCCTCACCGACCCGCAGCTGGCCCCCATGGCGCGGGGCCTCGAACGGGCCCTGCCGACCCTCCGCCACGTGGTCGTGGGCCCGGTGGCCGAGGAGACCGGCGACCCGGCCTGGTCCTGGGGCGAGACCGTCGCCGGGGAGGAGACGAGCCGGTTCCAGGTGACGGTCGTCCCCGAGGACCTCGCCGACATCCTCTACACCTCGGGCACCACCGGACTCCCCAAGGGTGTCGCCATCCGTCACCGCAACGTGGCCCTCATCCCCGGTGAGCCCAACCCCCAGCTGAGCGGGGCCTGCTGGCTGCATGCCAGCCCCCTCTTCACCTTCGCCGGCATCGGGTTCATCTACAACCCGATGCAGCTCGGCCTCTACGGGGTCTACCAACCCCGGTTCGATGCCGGCCGGTGGCTGGAGGTCGTCGAGGAGCTCCGTCCCCAGTTCGTCTTCCTCGTCCCCTCGATGGCCCAGCTCCTCGTCGCCCATCCCCGGTTCGCCGAGGCGGAGCTCTCCTCCATCGAGCTCTGCGCCATCGGTTCGGCACCCCTGGCCCCGGCCACCCTCAGGGCCATGCAAGAGCGGATGCCCGAGGCGGCGGTGTCCAACAGCTACGGGATGACCGAGGCCGGCCCCGCCTACTGCGCCATGCCCAAGGGGGAGTCGCTCAACCGGATCGGGTCGGTGGGCCAGCCCATGGCTCCTCTCGAGGTCCGGTTCGTCGACGAGGAAGGGACGGAGGTGGCGCCAGGTGAGGTCGGCGAGGTCCTCCTCCGGATGCCGGGCCGGGAGCGGGAGTACTACCGGAACCCCGAGGCGACGGCCTCCACCTGGCAGGACGGCTGGCTCCACACCGGGGACCTCGGCAAGCTCGACGGTGACGGGTTCCTCTACATCGTGGGCCGGAAGAAGGACGTCATCATCCGGGGAGGCAACAACGTCCACGCCGTGGACATCGAGGCCGTACTCCACGACCATCCCGCCGTCGTCGAGGCCGCCGTGGTGGGGATCCCCCACCCTGTCCTCGGCGAGGACGTCGCCGCCGTCGTGGTCCTCTCCCCCGGCGCCATCATCAGCGCCGCGGAGCTCAGGGAGCATTGCGCCGAGCGACTGGCGGACTACAAGGTGCCCAGGCGCATCGAGCTCGCCGACGCCCTGCCCCGGAACGCCACCGGCAAGGTCCTCAAGCAGGACCTGGTCAGGAACCTGGTCGAGGCCCCCGTCAGCTGACGGCCCCCGGGGGCCTCGCCGTTACAGCCCCCCGACAGAGTCGGCCCATGCGCGGGGTGCTGGCGAGGACGACCACGTTGGAGGCGACGACCACGCCTGAGGCGCCGGCGGAGGCCGACCTCGGCGAGGCCCGAGTGCACCTCGAGGCCCTCCGCCGGTGGGTGGCGGCACTGGAGCCGGCCACGTTGGATCCCGGGACGGCGCGGACCGTCCTCTCCTTCGCCGCCGACGTGGAGCACCTCGGCGCCGGCCTCGGGCTCCGAGTCACCCACCGGGCCCTCCAAGGGGCGCCATGGAGGGAGGAGGGGTACCGGTCGTCGGCGGCATGGCTCGCCGAGACGCTCCGGTCGTCGGTGCCGCAGGCCGTCGCCGCCCAGGACACGGCCGCCCGGCTCGAGGAGCTCCCCGCCACCACCGAGGCACTCGCCGCGGGTCGGCTGTCGCCGCTCGAGGCCCAGAGCATCGCGGCGGCGACCCAGGCCGACTCCTTCGCCGAGGAGGCGTTGCTCGAGGCGGCCGGGTCGCTCCCCGTCCACCAATTCACCTTGGCGGCGAAGCGGCTGGCGAGAGCCGCCCAGGACGGCGACCCCGAACACCGGGGGCGGCTGCACGACAGGCGGTTCGTCCGCAGCTGGACCGACGTCGAC
>JAGWNV010000072.1 GCA_028872975.1 Acidobacteriota bacterium | reverse complement strand
CGCCGGCGAGCCGTCGGTGGGCCGGAGGTGCCTGGGTGCTCCTCGGCCTCTTCTTCGTGATCGCCGCCTTCGCCCACGTACCCCCCTTGTGAGCGGCCGGGTCGGTCCCGCCAGGGCGACCCGACCGGGGTCGGGCTAGGAGAAGGTGAGGACGCCCCGGGCGAGCTTGCCCTCGTGCATGGCCTCGACGATGTCCCGGAAGCCCTCGAGGGGTGCGGTGGCGGTGACGAGCTCGTCGAGCATGAGCCGGCCCTCCCGGTAGAGCTCCACCATGAGGGGGATGTCCTGATGGGGCCGGGCCGACCCGTACCGGCAGCCGAGGAGACCTCGGTCGACGTAGGCGAGGTTGTTCACGTCGACGGCCACCTCGGCCCCCCGGGGAGGGATGCCGATGGCGACGGCGGTACCGCCCCAGTCCAGGGCGTCGAGGGCGTTGCGGAGCACGGCGGGGTGGCCGACACAGTCGAAGCTCCAGGTGACCCCGCCAGGGCCGAGGGCACCCGGGACGGCCCGGGGGTCGTGGGGCACCACCTTCTTGATCTCGGCCACGGCGTCGGTGGCCGAGGCGTCGACGAAGTGGGTGGCTCCGAACCGGCGGGCCAGGTCCTCCTTGCCGGCGACGGTGTCGACGGCGACGATCCGGCTCGCCCCCGACAGCCGGAGGCCCTGGATGACGTTCAGCCCCACCCCGCCGACGCCGAAGACAGCGGCGGTGTCCCCGGGGGGGACCTTGGCCCGGTTGAGCACGGCGCCGACCCCGGTGAGGACGCCGCAGCCGATGAGGCAGGCCGAGGTGAAGGGCACCTCCGGCGCGATGGGGACGGCCTGGACCTCTTGGACGATCGTGTACTCGGCGAAGACCGACGCCGCCGCGAAGTTGGAGGCGGGCTGGCCAGCGAAGGTGAACGGCGTCGAGACGTTCCCGAGGGTCCGGATGCACCAGGTGGGGTGGCCGGTGCTACAGGCCCGACAGGTCCCGCAGCTGGCCAGGGTGGCGATGACGACGTGGTCGCCCGGCTTGACCGACCGGACCGAGGACCCCACCGCCGCCACCACGCCGGCCCCCTCGTGGCCGAGGACCGAGGGGGCCTTCCAGGGGATGGTCCCGTCGATGACCGACAGGTCGGAGTGGCAGACGCCGGCCGCCTCGATCTTCACCTTCACCTCGGTCGGGCCGGGTTCGCCGATCTCGAGCGCCTCGGTGACCTCGGCGTCGGTCCCGGTGTAGACGATCCCCCGCATCGGTTCCTCCTTATCGGCCTTCGGTGAAGGGCCCGCCGGTGCGGCGGAGCTCGACCTTGAGCACCTTGCCGCTGGCGTTGGTGGGCAGGCTCTCGACCACCACCACGCTGCGCGGCACCTTGTAGTTGGCCATCTGCTCCCGGGCCCAGGCGACGAGGTCCCCGGCCAACGGGGCCCGGTCCTCCTCGGCGACGGTGGCCCGGGGGACGACGAAGGCGCGCCCCACCTCCCCGAGGCGGTCGTCGGGGACGCCGACCACGGCCACCTGGCCCACCGCCGGGTGCCGGAGAAGGGTTCCCTCCACCTCGGCCGGATAGACGTTGAAGCCCCCGACGATGAACATGTCCTTCTTCCGGTCGGTGATCCGGAGGTTCCCCTCGTCGTCGACCACCCCGATGTCGCCGGTGTGGAGCCAGCCCTCGGCGTCGATCGCCTCGGCCGTCGCCTCGGGGTCCTCCACGTAACCCTGGGTCACGGTGTAGCCCCGGACGAGGACCTCCCCCGGCTCACCGCTCGGGACCTCTTGGCCGGTGTCGTCGGCGATCCGGACCCGCACGTCGGGGATGGGCCGGCCCGAGGTCGAGGCGATCACCTCGGGCGGGTCCCCTTGCCGGCACATGGTCACCACCCCCGTGGACTCGGTGAGCCCGTAGGCGGTGAGGACCGTCGAGAAGGAGAGCTCGGCCCTCATCCGCCGGACGAGCTCGACGGGGACGACCGCCGCCCCCGTCACCGCCAGCCGGAGGCTCGAGAGGTCCCGGGCGTCCCGGTCGGTGCGCTCGAGGATCGACTGGTAGAGGGTGGGGGGCCCGGGGAGGACCGAGATCCGCTCGGTCTCCACCGTCTCGAGCACCTTGTCGACGTCGAAGACGGCGAGGGGGACGATGGCGGCGCCCTGCATGAGACAGGCGAGGATGCCGGCCTTGTAGCCGAAGGTGTGGAAGAAGGGGTTCACGACGAGGTACCGGTCGCCCTCCGAGAGTCCCACGACGGCCGACCAGGTGGCGAAGGTCCGAAGGGACTGGGCGTGGGTGGCCATCGCCCCCTTCGGCGACCCCGTGGTCCCCGAGGTGAAGATGAGATCCGACAGGTCCCCGCCCTCCACCGATCGCCACCGAGCCCCGGCGGCGGCCTCGGTGACCGGGACGCCCACGACGCCGCAGGGGCCCTCCACCACCCCGTCGGCGGCGTCGAGGAACTCCTGCCAGGCGAAGACCGGCACCTCCTCGGCGTTGGTGAGGACGCTCTCCTCGCCGGCGCCCTCGTCGAGGACCACGATCCGCTCGAGGGCGGGGACGTCCTCGCCTACGAGCATGGCGGGATAGTCGGTCCCGAGGAACCCCCCCACGGTGAGGAGCATCCTGGCCCGGGACCGGCGGAGGACGTAGGCGGCCTCGGGCCCCTTGAACCTCGTGTTCAGGGGGACGAGGACGCCCCCCGCCCCGAGGACCCCGAGGGCGGCGAGGGCCCAGCGGGCCGAGTTGGGCGCCCACAGAGCGATCCGCTCCCCCGGCTCGAGCCCGGTGGCCATGACGGCCCGGGTGACCTGGAGGGCCCCCTCGGCGAGGGCCCGGAAGCTCAGCCTCGTCCCGCCGTCGACGAGGGCCTCGGCCTCCCCGAACCGCGCCGCGGCGTCGGCGACGAGGCCGGGGATCGACCCCCACCGGAGGTCGCCTCTCGGATCTTCGCCGGCGGCCGTCGTGCTCACGGGTGCTGCGACGACACCGAGACCACCTCGCCGCTCATGTAGGAGGAGTAGTCGCTGGCCAGGAACACGACGACGTTCGCCACCTCCCAGGTCTCCGCCGACCGCCCGAAGAGCTCCCGCTGGCGGAGCTTCTCGAGCTCCTCGTCGGAGATCGCCCGGTTGAGGAAGGGGTGGAGGGCGAGGCTCGGCGACACGGCGTTGACCCTCACTCCCTTCGAAGCCGCTTCTGCCGCCGCGCAGCGGGTGAGGGCCATCACCCCCGCCTTGGCCGCCGCGTAGTGGGCCTGGCCGGCCTGGGCCCGCCAGCCGAGGACCGAGGCGTTGTTCACCACGACCCCCTGGCCCTGGTCGTACATGATCCGAAGGGCGGCCCGGGTGCACCGCATCGTCCCGGTCAGGGTCACCTCCAGGACGGCCTGCCACTGGTCGTCGGTCATCTCGACGAGGGAGACGGTGCCACCGAGGCCGGCGTTGTTGACGGCCACGTCGAGCCTGCCGTGTTCGGCGACGGCCGCCCGGTAGAGGGCCTGGACCTCCTCCTCCACCGTCACGTTGCAGGCGACCGCGAGGGGCCGGGTCCCGAACCGGTCGCCGAGCCGGTCGGCCGCCTCCGACAGCCGCCGCTCGTGGGCGTCGGAGACTACGACGACGGCGCCTTCCTCGGCGCACCGCTCGGCGGTGGCGAAGCCGATCCCGGTCCCGGCTGCCGCCGTCACCACGACGACCTTTCCGGCGAGCAGGCCGTGACCGGGCACGGGCGTGGGCGTGGGACTCATCCGGCCGCCGCCTTGGGCTCGGGGGGGAGGCCGAGGACCCGCTCGCCGATGATGTTCCGCTGGATCTCGTTCGATCCCCCGTAGATCGTGTCGGACCGGGAGAACAGGAACACCCGAGCCAGTTCCGCCTCCACCGGGTCCCCACCGGGCGCCATGGCCCGGGCCCCGAGGACGTCCATGGCGAGCTCCCCCATGTCCCGGTGCCAGGACGCCCAGAAGAGCTTCGAGATCGAGGCCTGGGGGGAGGCGGTCGGGCCCTCCACACCGGTGAGGGACCGGAGGGTGTTGAGCCGTAGGACGTAGAGCCGGGCCCAGACCTCCGACAGCCGCTGACGCGCCACCGGGTCATTGGCGGCGCCGTTGGCCCGGGCCACCTCGAGGAGATGGTCGAGCTGGCGACGGAAATGGACGACGTCGCCGAGGAGACCCACGCCCCGCTCGAAGGCAAGGGTGGCGAGGGCCACCCGCCAGCCGTCGTCGACTGCGCCGACGACCATGTCGGCGGCGGTCCGGGCCCCGTCGAAGAAGACCTCGTTGAACTCGGCCGTCCCGGTGAGCTGGCGGATGGGCCGGACCTCGATGCCCGGTTGGTCCATCGGGACGAGGAGATAGGAGAGTCCCCGGTGACGGGTCTGGCCGGGGTCGGTCCGGACCACCACGAAGCACCAGTCGGCCCACTGGGCGTAAGAGGTCCAGACCTTCTGGCCCTCGATCACCCACTCGTCGCCGTCGAGGACGGCCCGGGTCTGGACGTTGGCCAGGTCCGACCCGGCGTCGGGCTCGGAGTACCCCTGGCACCACAGCTCGGTCCCGAGCCGGATGGGCTCGAGGAACCGGTCCTTCTGCTCGGGGGTCCCGTAGGCGATGAGGGTCGGCCCGAGGAGCCCTTCGCCCATGACCCCGACCCGGGCCGGCGCGTCGGCCCGGACGTACTCCTCGTTCCAGATCACCTGCTGGGCCATGGTCGCCCCCCGGCCCCCGGCCGAGGCCGGCCAGCCGACGCAGCTCCAGCCGTGACGGCCGAGGTGGCGCTCCCAGGCGATCCGGAGCTCCCGGCCCTCGTGCTCGTTGCCGGCCCGGCCCAGTCCCCGGGCCTCGGCGAACTCGCCGGCGAGACTCGCCTCGAGCCACCCCCGGGCCTCGCTTCGAAAGGCGGCGTCGTCAGGGCTTTCGCGGAGGTCCATCGGCGGCGGGAACCCTAGCAAAGCCCCCTCCGGCCACCCTCGCCGGGACCGACGGCGGTGCGTCCCCCCCGGACGGGTTCGGTCGATGGGCAGGCGGGGTCCCCGACTGGCGCCGCCTAGGGCATAGTCGGATGCCCGGAGCTGTTGAAGCTGCTGGCGGCCCGGCTTCGAGCGGAAGGAGCACAGATGGAGGACGTCCGGAAGACCGAGGACCAGTGGCGCACCGAGCTCCCGCTCGACCGTTTCCACGTCCTTCGGGAGAAGGGGACAGAGCCCGCCTTCTCCGGCGCCCTCCTCGACGTCCACGACCCCGGGCTCTTCCGCTGCGCCGGCTGTGGGGTGGCCCTCTTCCGGTCCGACGACAAGTTCGACTCGGGGTCTGGCTGGCCGAGCTTCACGAGGGCCATGGAAGAGGGCGTGATCGCGGAGACCGAGGACCGATCCCACGGCATGGTCCGCACCGAGATCACCTGCGCCCGCTGCGGGGGCCACCTCGGCCACGTCTTCCCCGACGGACCGGGGCCCACCGGGCTCCGTTACTGCGTGAACTCCCTCTCCCTCGAGTTCGACCCCGCCTCCTCGTAGCCGGCCCGGCCCGGGGGGTCGAGGACGACCCGGTCCTCGAGGAGCTCGAAGAGGGCCGCCATCCCGGCCGCGGGGACGGGCCGACCGCAGCGGAGCAGGACTCGTTCGGCGTCGGCGCAGGCCTCGAGCGCGTCGAACACCTCCCGCTTGGTGAGGACCACGGCGTCGGCGAAGCCGGGCAGAAGTCTCGGCCGGGCGCTCATGGCCGCGGGCGGGGGCGAGCCCCCCTCCGGGACCGGTGGGCAGCCGCCCCGGCCACGGCGGCGACGGCGGCGACCAGGAGGAGGCGGACGCCGACGGGGAGGGCGGGGTTCGAGAACAACGGCGGGCCGAGGCCCGAGCTGACGTCCAAGAGGACCATGGGGACTCCTCGGGTGAGCCGGTGCCGCTCGGGGCGCCGGCAAGGACAGGTGGCAGGCGGGGAGCGGTTCCCGGGCCCGGCGGCGAGGGGACCGGGCCCGGGAACCGTCGGTCAGGCGTCGATCCCGACGCTCGAGAAGCCGGAGCTCTCGGAGCGACCGCCGGCGTCCTCCTGATCGGGGCCTCGGCGCCCGGTCCGGGTGACCTCGGCCGTGGCGAACCGCAACGACGGGCCCACCTCCTCGGCGGTGATCTCGACCCGGCTGCGCCGCTCGCCGAGCTCGGTCTCCCAGACGTGCTGGTCCAGGCGGCCGGTGACGATGACCCGGCTGCCCTTCACGAGGCTGAGGGCGACGTTCTCGGCCAGCTCCCGCCAGCAGACGACGTCGAAGAAGGAGGTGGCCTCCTCCCATTCCTCACTCCCCCTCGGCTGCCAGCGGCGGTTGACGGCCATGCCGAAGGTGGCGTTCGCCTGGCCGTCGCGGGTGTAGCGGATCTCGGGGTCCCTGGTCAGGTTCCCCGACAAGGTTGTCGTGTTGCTCATGGCCGAAGAGGTCCTCCGTCGTGATCGGGGGCGTGTCCGACGCCCGGCAGGCCACCCCGGGCGGGTGACGACCCCCACGGTGGACCGGCCGGTTCGCCGGCGACCTTGCCGGGACCCTGGCTGGAACGGGCCGGCGACCGAATTCGCAGCTACAGCCCCGGTTGCGACGCGCCGATACCTCTATGGGCGTCGGCCCCGGCCCCAAGTAGGGCCGAGCCGACGCTGTCGGGGGACGACGGGAGTCGGGGCGGGCGCGGTACGGGCGCTGCCGAACGGCAGCGTCACCGAGGGGGCCGTGCCGCGCCGCCCCGGCCCGTCTCTCGTCGGGACCCCGTCAGCCCCGGACGGGCCGGAAGACCATCCCGGTGCGGGGCTTGGGGAAGAAGTAGGTGCTCTTCGGGGGCATCCGCCGGCGGGCATGGGCCCAGTCCCCGATCTGCTCGACGGTCACCGGTCGAATGAGGACCGCCGCCTGGGCGCCGCCTGCAACCACGGCACTCACCACCGTCCGCCAGTCGTGGTTGTACTCGACGGCCGCCCCGGGGATCTCCTTCGCCACCATCGCCAAGATGCTCGAGTCCAGGTCCGATTCGGCGGCGGTGTAGGCCTCTTCCCTGGCGGTGAGGAGCCAGACATCGGACGCCGTCACGAGGGCGAGGGCACCGGAATCGGCCACGGCGTTCACCACGTCCTCGTCGACCGGCCCGGCCCGGACGAGGTCGAACCACCTCGAGAAGGCCTCGACCAGATCGGTCCCGGACGGGACGACGATGGTCCGGTGGATCGGCCCCACGGTGAGCTGTCCAGGGGCGAGCTCGACCACGAGGGCCATCACGAGGTCGTAGTCGCCCCGGGCGCCGTCCCGGGCCGCACGCCGCTCGGCCTGATAGGCCAGGGCGGTCTCGTATCGGTGGTGCCCGTCGGCGATGACCACGGGCGAGGAGCCGACGCTCACCCGGATGGCCTCGATGAGCGCCGGGTCGTCCATGACCCAGAGCTCGTGCAGCACCCCGTCGTCGTCGGTGGCCTTGGCGTCGGCCGGCTCGGTCTGCCGGTAGAGCGTGGCGAGGCCCTCGGTCAGCGACAGGCCCCAGATCGGCGACAGGTTGGCCCGCGCCGCCCGAAGCAGGTCGAGACGATCACTTCTGTCCTTCGGGATGGTCTGCTCGTGGGGGAGGATGTCCCCGCCGATCGGCTCGCAGGCGAGGGCGCCGATGACCCCTGTCGTGGGGGAGGCGCCGGGGGCGGTCATCCGGTAGCCGTAGAAGGCGGGCGTGGCGTCTTCGAGGAGGGTGCCCTTCTCGGTCCATTCCCCGAGCAGTCGAGCGGCGTTGGCGTACCGGTCGAGCCCCATCGAGGGCTCCTCGGCGGGTAACTCCACATGAATGGCGTTGGCCCGGTGGCGGCTCGCCAGCTCGGCTCGCTCCTCGGGCCCGACGACGTCGTAGGGCGGGGCGATGACGGCGTCGAGGGGGACCGAAGGGTCGTAACGGAGGCCGGCGAAGGGCTCGAACCCGGGCATCGACTCTGCGTACCACACGACGGGCACCTCGTCGGACCCTCGCGCCGGCCACGGCGGCTGCAGCGGCCCGCCGACGGTCGGCGCCGTCGGGTCTGGCCGCCGCCGTCGGGCCTGGTCGGACTGGTGGGGCTAGTCGGGTCCGGTCGGGGCACACTGACGCTTACGTTCACGTAAACTCGGTGTCGATGGGGATTGCCGGCGCGACCCAGAGCCTCGTCGGCGGCCGGCGGGCCGGCGCCGCCGGCGGGACCCGTCCCGACCGGTACAAGTGGACCGTCCTCGTCAACACGACCCTCGGCGTGTTCATGGCGATGATGAACACGAGCGTCGTGATCATCTCGTTGCCGGCCATCTTCCGGGGGATCCACGTCGATCCCCTCCAGGCCTCGAACATCGGCCTGCTGCTCTGGCTCCTCCAGGGCTACATGGTGGTCACAGCCGTCCTCGTCGTGACCCTGGGCAGGATCGGGGACCTCTTCGGGCGGGTCCGGATGTACAACGCCGGCTTCGCCGTGTTCACCCTGGGCTCGATCGCCCTCGCCCTCTCTCCCGTGACGGGACCGACAGGAGCCCTCGTCCTCATCCTGCTCCGGGTGCTCCAGGGCATCGGCGGGGCGCTCCTCATGGCCAACTCCATGGCGATCCTTACCGACGCCTTCCCCGTCCAGGAGCGAGGGATGGCGCTCGGCATCAACATCGTCGCCGGCATCTCGGGGTCCTTCCTCGGGCTCCTCGTCGGCGGCCTCCTGGCCGACGTCGACTGGCGACTCGTCTTCCTCGTCTCGGTCCCCTTCGGCGTGGCCGGGACCCTGTGGGCCTACTGGAAGCTGCACGACACCGGCAACCGATCCCCGGCCCGGATCGACTGGTGGGGGAACGCCAGCTTCGCCCTGGGCCTCGTGCTCCTCATGGTCGGCCTCACCTACGGCCTCATGCCCTACGGCGGGCACTCCATGGGCTGGACCAACCCATCGGTCGTCGCCGAGCTGGCCGGAGGAGCCGCCGTCCTCGGACTCTTCACCTGGATCGAGAGCAGGGTCCCCGAGCCCATGTTCCACCTGGGCCTGTTCCGCATCCGGGCCTTCCTCGGCGCAGGCCTGGCGAACCTCCTCTCGAACATGGGCCGGGGGGGACTGCAGTTCATGCTCATCCTCTGGCTCCAGGGCATCTGGCTCCCCCTCCACGGCTACTCGTTCGCGTCCACGCCGCTGTGGTCGGGGATCTACCTGGTCCCGATGTCGATCGGCTACCTCCTCTCGGGGCCCCTCGCCGGCCGGCTCTCGGACCGGTTCGGCCAGAAGTGGTTCTCGGCCGTCGGCATGCTGGGCGCGGCGGTGACCTTCGGGGCGCTGCTGTTCCTGCCGGTGGACTTCTCCTATCCGGCCTTCGCCGCCCTCATCCTCGCCAACGGCGTCTTCACCGGCCTCTTCTCGGCGCCCAACACCACGACGCTGATGAACGCCGTTCCTCCCGGGCAGCGGGGTGCGGCCTCGGGGATGCGGGCCACCTTCATGAACGCCGGCTTCGTCCTCTCCATCAGCATCTTCTTCTCCCTCATGATCGTGGGCCTGGCCGCCACCCTGCCCTCGGCGATGTCGGCAGGCCTACGGTCCCAGGGGGTCCCCGTGGCGGTGTCCCACCGCATCGCCGGCCTCCCACCTGTCGGCACCCTCTTCGCCGCCTTCCTCGGCTACAACCCGATGGGCACCCTGCTCGGACCCCACGTCCTGGCCGGGATCGGCCCGGCCCACACGGCCACGGTGACCGGCAAGGCCTTCTTCCCTTCTCTCATCTCTGGGCCCTTCCACCATGGTCTCGTGGTCGCCTTCACGGCGTCGGCGGCGCTCTGCGCGCTCGCCGGGCTGGCCAGCATCTGGGCGGGAGACGAGCAGCACCCCGGGGAGCCCGAGGCCGCATCCCGCCCGGGGGCGGACGGCGCGTCGGCGATGGCGGGCCCTCCTGCCTCC
>JAGWNV010000344.1 GCA_028872975.1 Acidobacteriota bacterium | reverse complement strand
CGCCGCCCGGAACCGGGTCCGGAGGGGCGGGGGAGCCCCCCAACTACGATGTGACACCGGTGCAATTGCCCCGCGTCGGCCCCCGGGCCTTCCTCCGCCTCAGCCAGGCCAGCCTCGCGCTGGTCGTCCTGAACATCGTCTCGGGGGCGGCCGTCCGGCTCACCGACTCCGGCCTGGGGTGCCCGGACTGGCCCACCTGCGCGGGGCGTTCCCTCACCCCGGCGCTCTCCTTCCACCCCGCCGTCGAGTTCGGCAACCGCATGGTGGTGGTGGCCGTCACCGTCCTCCTCGCCGTGACCCTCCTGGCCGCCCTGCGTCGATCACCGGTGCGGCGGGACCTCGTGTGGCTCTCGGGCGCCCTCGTGGTGGGCGTGGTGGGCGAGGCCGTGCTGGGCGGGATCGTCGTCTACACGAAGCTCAACCCGTATGCCGTCATGAGCCACTTCGTGCTCGGCATGGCACTGCTCACCGTCGCCGTCCAGCTCGCCCTCCGAGCCGGGCGCGCCGCCGGGCCGGGACGGGCCCTCGTCGACCCCCTGGGCCGGAGGGCGGCGACGCTGTTCCTCGGCCTGCTCGCCCTGGCCATCGCCGCCGGCACCGCCACCACCGGCGCCGGCCCGCACGCCGGCGGCAAGGGGGCGGTGCGCCTCCCTGTGCCCCTCGACGACATGGCCCGGACGCACTCGTCGATCGTGGTGGTCGCCGTCGTCGTGCTCCTCGCCGAGCTGGCCCTGCTGTACCGGGCCGGCGCTCCCGAGGCGGTGCAGGAGCGGGGACGGCTCCTCCTCGCCGCCCTGGCCGCGCAGGGGGTCATCGGGTACAGCCAGTTCTTCCTCCACCTCCCGGCGTTGCTGGTGGGGATCCACGTGCTCGGGGCCACGGTGGTGTGGAGCGCGGCACTGTGGTTCGCCGACGGCCTCCGGGCGCGCGCCGCCGAGGAGGCGGCCGTGGTGCGGTCCTCGTCGCCGGCCGACGACACCGTGCTCGCTGCCGGCGCCGACCCCGGCGTCGTGACGGCGGCGGCGGAGCAGCCGGCGCTGTCGGGGCGGTGACGACCACCCAGCCCGTCGAGGTCGACCTCCCGGCCGCCGGTGGGGACGTCCGGCCCGACCGGCCCTGGATCGTGATCGTCTGGAACGACCCGGTGAACCTCATGTCGTACGTGACCTACGTGTTCCAGAAGCTGTTCGGGTACTCGCGCCAGAAGGCCACCAAGCTGATGCTCGACGTGCACCAGAAGGGCCGGGCCGTGGTGAGCTCCGGCCCACGGGAGCGGGCCGAGCTCGACGTGAGCCGGCTCCACCAGCACGGCCTGTGGGCGACGATGGAGCGTTCGGAGTGACGGGCCGGCGCTTCGCCCGCGACCGCCAGGGCCGCTTCCACCCCCGTCTCGGCGCCCAGGAGCGGGCCGTCCTCGGGAGCCTCCCTGCCCAGGTGCTGGAGCTGCTCGCCACCGGGGACCCGGCCACGCGGCGGCTCTTCCCCGTCGCCTATCCGGGCGACCCCGCCGCCGAGCAGGAGTACCGGGCACTCGTCGGGGAGGCCCTCGCCGATCGCCACCGCCACGCCCTCGACACCCTGACCGAGCTGGCCGACGCCGAGACCCTCACCGAGGGGGAGCTCGAGCAGTGGATGGGCGCCCTCGAGGTGCTCCGGCTCGTGCTCGGGACGAAGCTCGACGTGACCGAGGACATGGCCGAGGTCGACAGCCACGATCCCCGGGCCCCTGGGCTCACCCTCTACGGCTACCTGAGCATGCTCCAGGAGGAGATCGTGGCC
>JAGWNV010000343.1 GCA_028872975.1 Acidobacteriota bacterium | reverse complement strand
GGCCGGGGCCCCGATCGGGCCGGCGGCGGCGGGCTCCGGTTGCCCCGCCGCCGCAGGGCGGTTTGGCTGGCGGGATGCGGATCGCCGTCGCCTCCGACCACGCCGGGTTCCGGCTCAAGCAGCTCGTCGCCGAGCACCTCCGGGAGGCCGGCCACGAGGTCGAGGACCTCGGGACCGACTCCGAGTCCCCCGTCGACTACCCGCCGTACTGCGCGGCAGCCGCCCGGCGCGTCGTCCGGGGGCCGGCCGACATGGGGGTCGTGGTCGGCGGGAGCGGACAGGGCGAGGCGATCGCCGCCAACAAGGTCCGGGGGGCCCGTGCCGCGCTCTGCCACGACGAGACGACGGCCCGCCTCGCCCGGCAGCACAACGACGCCAACCTCCTCTCCCTCGGCCAGCGGGTGGTCGGCGCCGATCTCGCCCTCGCCATCGTCGACGCCTTCTTCGCCACCGCCTTCGAGGGCGGTCGCCACGTCCCCCGGCTCGCCGAGATCACCGCCATCGAGGACGAGGAGGCAGCCGGGACCGGCTGAGACGGACGGTCAGCGGCGGTGCAACCGGACGGGCATCCGCCGGACGCCGGCGTGCTTGTTCGTCCGCACCCGCTCGACGGGGCCGGCGAGCTCGAAGGACTCGAACCGTCCGAGGAGCTCCTCGAACACGATCCGGATCTCCATCCGGGCGAGGTTGGCCCCCAGGCAGAAGTGGCTCCTCGACCCGAAGGCGAGATGGGGGTTGGGATGCCGGGAGACGTCGAAGCGAAACGGGTCCTCGAAGACCCGGTCGTCCCGGTTGGCCGAGGCCCACCACAGGGTCACCTTCTCCCCGGCCCGGACCGTGCGGCCGGCGAGCTCGCTGTCGCGGGTGGCCGTCCGGCGGTTGTAGAGGGTGGGACTGCTCCAGCGGAGGATCTCCTCGGTGGCCCCGGGCAGGAGCTCGGGCCTGCGGCGCAGGGCCGCCATCTGGTCGGGGTGCCGCACCAGGGCGTCGAGGCCGAGGGCGATGGCGTTGCGGGTCGTCTCGGAACCCGCGGCGATGAGGAGGCTGAAGAACATGAGGAGCTCACCCTCGCTCGGCGCCAGCCCGTCGGGGCCGACGGACCGGCAGAGGAGGCTCAACATGTCGTGGCCCCCTTCGGCGCGTCTCCGGTCGACGAGGGCGATGCCGTAGGCGGCGGCGTCGGCCGCCGCCTGGTCCGCCGCCGGCGAGGACTCCCCGAGCTCCCGTCCCTCGTAGTCCAAGGTGGCGTTCGTCCACCGCATGAGCTGGTGCCGGTCCTCCTCGGGGACGCCGAGGAGGACGGCGGTGGCCTGGAGGGGGAGCTCCACGGCGACCTCGGAGAGGAAGTCGCATTCGTCGCGGCCTTCGAGGCCGTCGAGGATGGCGGCCGTCCGCCGGCGGAGCTCCGGCTCCATCGCCGCCAGCGACCGGGGCGCGACGGGCGGGGTGACCACCCGGCGGCGGTGGTGGTGCCGGGACCCGTCGGTCATGTTGAGGAGGACCCCGGCGGCCGAGCCGAAGGGGAGGTCCTGGATGAGGGTCCCGCCCCCGGGGGCGCCCGGAGCCCGCTCGGAGGAGAAAGTGTCCGGGTCGGACACGGCGGCGAGCACCTCGGGATGGCCGCTCACCACCCAGAAGCCGACGCCGCCGGGCGTGTGGCCCGTCGGCTCCTGCCACCACACCGGCGCCGTGGCCCGCAGGGCGGTGAAGGCCTCGTGGGGAAAGCCGCCGGCGAAGAGGTCCAGGTCGGTGAGGTCCAGGCCGTCGGACGCCGTCCCCGGGGCCTCGGGCCCGCCG
>JAGWNV010000342.1 GCA_028872975.1 Acidobacteriota bacterium | reverse complement strand
CCCGACGGGCCTCCGCCCAACGCCGGCACCACTTCGGGCCGCCGTAGGCTGGAGGGCGATGGAGGCCCGGGACCGGTCCGAGCAGGCCGAACAGACCGCGCCGGCCGCCGACGCGGCGCGGGAGGCCTGGCGGGAGGCCTACGAGTCCTCGCCTCGGCGCGACGGCGACTTCGAGACCATGTCGGGCATCCCCCTGCGGCCCGCCTACGGGCCGGGGGACGTCTCCTCGCCGGCGGCGGAGGGGGGGTGGCCGGGTGTGGCGCCCTACACCAGGGGCCCCTACGCCTCGATGTACCGGTCGAAGCTCTGGACGATGCGGATGTTCGCCGGGTTCGGGACGGCGGAGGACACCAACGTCCGGTTCCGGGAGCTGCTCCGGGCCGGCGGTGACGGCCTGTCGGTGGCCTTCGACCTCCCCACCCTCATGGGCCGGGACTCCGACGACCCCCACAGCATCGGCGAGGTCGGCCGGTGCGGCGTGGCCGTCGACACCCTGGCCGACGTGGAGGACCTCTTCGCCGGCATCGACCTGGGCGAGGTGACCACGTCGATGACGATCAACTCGCCGGCCATGGTCCTCCTCGCCATGTACGTCGCCGCCGCCGAGAAGGCCGGGACGGGGCGGGGCGCGCTGGGGGGCACCCTCCAGAACGACATCCTGAAGGAGTACCAGGCGCAGAAGGAGTACGTCTTCCCGCCCCGGCCGTCGCTGCGGCTCGTGAGCGACGTGATCCGGTTCTGCGCGGCGGAGATGCCGAGGTACCACCCGGTGTCGGTGAGCGGCTACCACATCCGGGAGGCCGGGTCGACGGCGGTGCAGGAGCTCGCCTTCACCCTCGCCAACGGGTTCGCCTACGTCGAGGCGGCGACCGCGGCCGGGCTGGCTGTCGACGACTTCGCCCCCCGTCTGAGCTTCTTCTTCAACGCCCATCTCGACTTCTTCGAGGAGATCGCCAAGTACCGGGCGGCCCGGCGGATCTGGGCGCGGTGGATGACGGGCCGGTACGGGGCCCGCCTGGCCCGGTCGGCCCAGCTGCGGTTCCACACCCAGACCGCCGGCGTCTCCCTCACCGCCCAGCAGCCCGAGGTGAACATCGTCCGGACCGCCCTCGAGGCCCTGGCCGGCGTCCTCGGGGGGACCCAGAGCCTCCACACCAATTCCATGGACGAGGTCCTGGCCCTCCCCACCGACAGGGCGGCCCGGATCGCCCTTCGGACCCAGCAGGTGATCGCCCACGAGTCGGGGGTGGCCAACGTGGCCGACCCCCTCGGCGGCTCCTGGTTCATCGAGGCCCTCACCGACGAGGTGGAGCGGGAGGCGGAGGAGATCTTCGCCCGCATCGACGCCTGGGGAGAGGGGTCGATGGTGGAGGGGGTGCTGCGGGCCATCGAGGAGAACTGGTTCCAGGCCGAGATCGCCGAGTCCGCCTACCAGTTCCAGCGGAAGGTCTCGAGCGGCCGGCGGGTGGTGGTGGGGGTGAACGCCTTCACCGAGGGCAACGAGGAGCCGCCCCCGCCCACCTTGCAGATCGGCGCCGAGGTCGACGAGGCCCAGCGCAAGCGCCTGGCCGCCGTCCGCCAGTCGCGCTCGGCGGAGCGGGTGGAGGCGACGCTCGCCGCCGTGGCCGAGGCCGCTCGTGAGCCCACTGCCAACGTGGTCCCCGCCGTGCTCGAGGCGGTGGCCGCCTACGCCACCGTCGGGGAGGTCATGGGGACCCTGGCCGCGGTGTTCGGCCGGTGGGCCGAGGACCCCGTCCTCTGAGGGTGGCCGGGGAGGCGCAGTTCCTGGTCCGGCCGTCGGGACCCTTGCAG
>JAGWNV010000071.1 GCA_028872975.1 Acidobacteriota bacterium | reverse complement strand
GGGCCGTCCCGGGACCGGCGCCTCCGCGGCGGTGGACGGCGACCGAAGGGTCACGGCCGGGCCGCCACCGGGACGTCGGGGCGCGCCGCGGGGTCCCCGGGTTCCTTCGCCGCCGGCTCGTCCTCCGCCGCCGTGGCCACGCCGGCGGCGTGGGCGGGGGACCGCCGACGGGCGCCGTCGAGGGTGAGCCGGGGCGGGGCCGAGGCGGCCTCGGTGGGCCGGCGGCGCCGGCCCGGCACCATGGCCAGCACGGCCCCGGCGGCGAGGACGAGGCCTCCCACCCACAGCCAGGCGACGAGGGGCTGGACGGTCACGCCCAGGCCGACCCGCCCCCCGGCCCGGGCGGGCAGCGAGTCGATGGTCACGTACACGTCGCGCAGCGGGCCCGAGGCGATGGCGGGGGTCCCCACCGGCTCGGTGCCGGCGCCGAACTGGCTGACGGCGGGGCGCAGGGGACCGCTGCCGTTCACGAGGACGAGGGCCTCGGTGGCCGCACGCGCCGGGGTGCGCGACGTCGCCAGCGAGACGAAGGTGATGCGCTGGCCGTCGACGGTGGCGCTCGCCCCCGGCGCCAGCGACACGTCGGCGCGGTGGGCGAAGGTGACCGCCGAGGCCAGCGCCACGGCGATCACGACCACGCCGAGGTGCACCACCATCCCCCCGTTGGCCCGCCCCACGAGCCCGTGCCACCACCGGGCGCCGTGCCGCCGGGCGGCGCGCACGGCCAGGCCCAGCTGGCGCAGGTTGGCCGACGCCGCGAACCCGGCCAGCCCGTAGGCGACGAGGACGCCGAGCCCCCGCACCCCGGCCAGCACCGCCCCCACCACGGCGAGGGTCCCCACCCAGCCCGGCACGACGAGCCGGCGCGCCAGGGTGCCGAGGTCCGAGCTGCGCCACGACAGGGCGGGGCCCACGGCCATGAGCAGGAGAAGGGCAAGGCCGATGGGCAGGGTCATGGCGTCGAAGTAGGGGGCGCCCACGGTGACCTGCTGGCCGGCGAAGGCCTCGTAGAGGAGCGGGAAGACGGTGCCGAGGAGGACGACGAAAGCGAAGGCGGCGAACAGCAGGTTGTTCACGAGGAACGCCCCCTCCCTGCTGACCGGGGCGTCGATCCCGCCCGGGGACCGCAGCCGGTCGCCCCGCCAGGCGATGAGCCCGACCCCTCCCACCACCACGACGGCGAAGAAGCCGAGCAGGAGCGGCCCGATGTCGGACTGGCTGAAGGCGTGGACCGACTCCACCACGCCCGAGCGGGTGAGGAAGGTGCCGAGGACGGTGAGGCTGAAGGTGGCGACGACGAGGGCGAGGTTCCACACCCGCAGCAGCCCCCGGCGCTGCTGGACGAGCGCCGAGTGGAGATAGGCGGTGGCGCACAGCCAGGGCAGGAAGGCGGCGTTCTCGACCGGGTCCCAGGCCCAGAATCCCCCCCAGCCGAGCACCTGGTACGACCACCAGGCGCCGAGCAGGATGCCGATCGACAGGAAGGCCCAGGCCGCCAACGTCCAGCGCCGGGTGGCGAGCTGCCAGTCCTCGTCGAGCCGGCCGGTGACGAGAGAGGCGACGGCGAAGCAGAACGGGACGGTGAAGCCGACGAACCCGAGGTACTGAAGCGGCGGGTGGAAGGCGACGAGGGGGTTGTCCTGGAGCAGCACGTTGGGCCCCAGGCCGTTGGCGGGGGCGACGCCGGCCACATGCTGGAAGGGGTCGGAGGGACCGGCCATGAGGCCGAAGAAGAAGGCGGCCACGCCGTAGCCGACGAGGAGGGCCCAGCCCACGAGGGGGTCCTCGGCGCGCCGGCGGAACCGCACCACGACGGCGGTGAGGTAGCCGGCCAGCACGAGGCCCCACAGGAGGATGGACCCGGCCAGCGCCGACCACATGCCGGTGATGCTGTAGAGCAGCGGGGTGGCCCGGCTGTTGTTCTCCGCCACGTAGGCGAGGGAGAAGTCGTGGGTGACGAGGGCGCGCTCCATGGCCACGGTGGCGACGACGGCGCCGGCCAGCACGAGGAGCCCGTAGACGCGCCCGGCGCGGAGCAGCGATGGGCGCCGGCGGGCGAGGCCCGTGCCGAGGACGGCCATGCCGACCACCGACGAGACCAGGCCGAGCAGGACGCCGCTGTGCCCGAGGGCAGCGTTCACCGGGTGGTGCCGTTCGGGGCGCGCACGCGCGCCGGGTGCTGCTCGATGTAGGTGGCGCTGTGGTCGACGATGATCTGGCCGGCGGCGAACCCCGAGCCGGTGAAGTGGCCCACCACGACCACCGGGATGTCGGCCTGGAAGAGCTGCGGCGGGCTGCCGGTGTCGTGGACGGCGACCCGGTCGTGGACGCCGGCCGCCACGAAGTCGACGCCGGTGCCGTCGCGGTGCACGGAGCCGGGCACCACCAGGCCCTCGAGGCGGACGGTCTGGGCACCGAGGGACGCCCGGTGGGCGACGGCCTGGTCGACGGTCTCGAAGTAGTCGAGCGAGCCGCCGACCTGGCTCACGAGGAAGGCGACGGCGCCGGCGAAGACGGCCCCCACCACGCCGTAGCGCAGCCGCCGGCGGCGCCGGGGGGCGACGGGCGCGGCCCCGGGAGCGGGCGCGCCGGCCGTGGCGGGGGGAGCGGCGCCGGGGACCTCGGCGCGCAGGTCGGTCACGATCCCTCGGCGGGACCGGGCGAGGGGCGTCGGGCGACGGCGCGCTCGAGGCGGGCCCGGCGCGCCCACAAGGTGGCGCCGTAGCCCACGAGCACGCACAGGGCCGCCGCGTAGCCGGCGTCGATGTAGCTCACGACCCGACCCCGGCGGGCGCCTGGGCCTGGGCCGTGGCGCCGGCCTCGGCCCACCGTTCCTCGAGCGCCGCCTCGAGCCCGGCGTCGGCGGCCTCGTCGGCGAGCGCCTCGATGCGGTAGCGCTCGGCCAGGAGCCAGACGAAGACGAGGGTGACCGAGACGAAGCCGAGGAGCAGCGTCCAGGCCATGGCCCCGTGCACCTTGGCGTCGAGCTCCGGGTTCAGCACGGTTCCGGGCTGGTGCAGCGTGTGCCACCAGTCGACCGAGAAGTGCACGATGGGCACGTCGACGGCGGCCACCAGCGCCGCCACCGCCGAGCGGCGGGCCCTGGCGTCGGGATCAGCGGGGACCCGGCGCAGCGCCAGGTACCCGAGCTGCATGACGAGGAGCAGCGCCGTGGAGGTGAGCCGGGCGTCCCACACCCACCACACCCCCCACGTGGGCCGGCCCCACAGCATCCCGGTGAGGAGCGTGAGGGCGGTGAAGACTACGCCCACCTCCATCGCCGATGCCGCCAGGCGGTCCCACAGCCGGGCCCGGGTGCGGGGCCACAGCCACAGCAGGCTGGCCACGCCGGCCAGGCCGAAGGCGAGGTAGAGCGCCACCCAGGCGATGGGCGGGTGGATGTAGAGGAGCCGGACGAGGTCGCGCTGGTGGACATCGGGCGGCGTGACCCACAGGCCCAGCCACACCGTGACGCCGAGGCCCACCGCCCCGGCCAGCCCGCTGGCGCCGACGAGCGCCCGCCGGGGCGGCCGGCGCGCCGGAGAGGGCGGGGCCGGCGCGCTCACGCCGACTCCTGGAGCGGCCCGAACACGAGGACCCCGAGGGCCAGGTAGACGGCGGCGAAGACGAGGAGCATCGCCACCCACGGCCCCGATCCCCCGCTCGGCCCGGTACCGAGGCCGAGCTGCCAGGCCCGGGTGCCGGCCACGAGCACGGGAGCGAGGACGGGGAGGGCGAGGAGCGGCAGCAGGGTCTCGCGCACCCGCAGGCCGGCCGAGAGGGACCCGTAGAGGGTGCCGATGGCGGCCATCCCCGCCGTGCCGGCGAGCGAGGCGAGGACGAGGAGCCCGGCGGAGCGCACCCCGGCGCCGAAGAGGAGCAGCACGCCGGCGGCGAGCACCGCCTCGAGGACGAGCAGCTCGACCACGACGGCCACGGTCTTGCCGAGGAAGATCCCCGCCGGGTCGAGCCCCGAAAGCCGCAGGCCGTCGCGCGTCCCCTCCCCCCCCTCCACGGCGACGCTGCGCTGGACGGCCAGGACGCCGGCGAACAGCACGGCCAGCCAGAAGAGCCCCGGCGCCGCCTGCCGGAGGGGGCCGTGCTCGGGGCCGAGGGCGAAGGCGAAGAGGAGGAGCACGAGGACGCCGAAGGGGAGAACCTGGTGGAGCACCACCCGCGACCGCAGCTCGATGCGCAGGTCCTTGCCGGCGACGAGCACGGCGTCACGCCACATGGGCACCTCCCGCCAGCACCCGGCGCCGTCCCCCGCGCCGCGACCGCACGACGCGGCCGCCGCCCATGGTGAGCACCCGGTCGGCGAGCGGCACGACCACCTCGGGCTCGTGGGAGGCGACGAGGGCGCTGGCCCCGGCGGCGAGGGCCTCGGCCAGGACCCCCTCGAGGAGCGTGCGGCCCTCGGCGTCGAGCCCGGCGTGGGGCTCGTCGAGGAGCCACAGCATCGGGGCCCGGCCCACCACCACGGCCAGGCCGAGCCGGCGCCGCTGGCCGGCCGACAGTCGCCCGGCGGCGGTGGCGGCCACCCTCCCGCCGAGGCCCGTGCGCTCGAGGAGCCCGAGGAGCTCGGCGCGCCCGGCGGCGGGGGCGCCGGCGGCCCGCAGGGAGAACCGCAGGTTCTCGGCCACGGTGAGGTCGTCGTAGAGGGCGGGGCTGTGCCCGAGGAGCCCCACGGCCCGGCGCACGGCGGCGGCGTCGCGCCGCAGGTCGTGGCCGAGGACCGTCGCCTCGCCGGCCGACAGGGGCAGGAGCCCGGCGCAGGCCCGCAGCACGCTCGTCTTGCCGGCTCCGTTGGCGCCCTCGAGCACCACGACCTCGCCCTGGCCCAGCTCGAGGTCGACGCCGGCCAGGGCCGGGAACCGTCCGGTGGTGGCGACGGCGGCACGGAGGAGGACTACGGGGGCCATGGCCGCCGGCCATGCTACGGGCGCCCCGGGGGCCGGCACCAAGCGGCCCCGGGCGCCGGGGGCGGGTCAGCTGACGGCGAGCCTCCCGAGCCCGAGGGCTCGCAGGGCGTCGGAGACGGCCGAGGACACGAGGTGCAGCTCGCCGGTGACGAGGAGCACCCCGAAGGCCACCAGGGCCGCCCCCGCCACCAGGTCCACGAGCCACAGGCGGCGCCTGACGCGCGCCACCAGGGCGGTGAGCCGGCCGAAGGCGAGACCGGTGGCGAGGAAGGGCACCCCGAGCCCGAGGGAGTAGGCCACGAGGAGGACGAGACCCGACGCCAGGGTGGCCCGCTCGGCGGCCAGGCCCAGCACGCCGCCGAGCACCGGGCCGATGCAGGGGGTCCAGCCGAAGGCGAAGGCCATGCCCATGACCGGCGGGGCCCACCGCCCGAGGCGCGACGGCACGGGGTGGAACCGCCGCTCGGCGAGGAGCAGCCGGGGCGTGCCCACACCGGCGAGGACGAGGCCCATGAGCACGACGAGGAGCCCGGCGGCGACGTCGAAGCCGCGCTGGTGGCCGAGGAGCACCCGGCCCACCGTCGAGGCCCCGGCGCCGAGGGCGGTGAAGACCGCCGTGAACCCGGCCACGAACAGGAGCACCCCGGGCAGCACCTCGGCGGGCCGGCGGCGGTCCCCGTCGCCGAGCTCGGCGGCGGAGAGGCCCGAGACCATCGAGACGTAGCCGGGGACGAGGGGGAGCACGCAGGGGGAGAGGAACGACAGCATCCCCGCCCCGAAGGCCACGAGGATGCCGAGGGGGTCGGCGGCGATCGTGGCCGACGGCACCGGCGCGGGCCTCGCCCGCTCAGCGCCCGGCGGAACGGACGAGGGCCAGGTCCGCGTCCACCATCATGGCCACCAGCTCGGGGAAGCCCACGGTCTCTCCCCAGCCGAGCTCGGTGCGGGCCCGTGTGGCGTCGCCCACGAGGAGGTCCACCTCGGCGGGGCGCAGGAACCGCTCGTCGACGGCGACGTGCTCGGCCCAGTCGAGACCGGCGTGGGCGAAGGCGATCTCGCACAGCTCGCGCACCGAGTGGGTCTGGCCGGTGGCGACGACGAGGTCCCCGGGCTCGTCGCGCTGGAGCATCAGCCACATGGCCCGCACGTAGTCCCCGGCGAACCCCCAGTCCCGCTGCGACTCGAGGTTGCCGAGCAGCAGCTTCTCCTGGAGCCCGCAGGCGATGCGGGCCACGGCGTGGCTGACCTTGCGGGTCACGAACTCGAGCCCACGGCGAGGGCTCTCGTGGTTGAACAGCATCCCCGACGAGGCGTGCAGGCCGTAGCTCTCCCGGTAGTTCACGGTGATCCAGTGGCCGTAGACCTTGGCCACCCCGTAGGGGCTTCTCGGATAGAAGGGGGTCTGCTCGTTCTGGGGCACCTCGTGGACCTTGCCGAACATCTCCGAGGAGGAGGCCTGGTAGAAGCGCGCTTCGGGACAGGCGATCCGGATGGCGTCGAGCAGACGGGTCACTCCCAGGGCCGTCGTCTCCCCGGTGAGCACCGGCTGGCCCCAGGAGGTCTGGACGAAGGACTGGGCGGCGAGGTTGTAGACCTCGTCGGGGCGGTGCTCGCGCAGGATGCCGATGAGCGATACCTCGTCGAGCAGGTCGCCGGGGACGAGGGTGATGGCGTCCTGGACGTGGGCGATGCGCTCGAAGTTGAGGGTGGAGGAGCGCCGGACCATCCCCACGACCTCGTAGCCCTGCTCGAGGAGGAGCTCGGCCAGGTAGGACCCGTCCTGGCCGGTGATACCGGTGATGAGCGCACGCTTGGGCATCTGCTCGGCTCGGTCTTCCTCTGCTCGGGCCGCCCCCGGCGGCCGCCTCAGCGCCCCGTCCAGCGCGGCGGGCGCTTCTCCAGGAAGGCGCTGATGCCCTCGGAGGCGTCCTCGGTGTTGGCGGTGATGGTCAACATGGCATGGAGGTGGGCGAGGGCGTCGTCCGCCGCCATGTCCCACACAGCGTAGAACGCCCTGAGGCCGAGCTTCACGACGGCGGGCGGCTTCGACGCCAGCGTGGCGGCCAGCTCGCCCACGGCCTCGTCGAGCCGGTCGTGGGCCACCACCCTGGTCACGAAGCCCAGCCGGTCCGCCTCGGCGGCGTCGACCACCCGGCCCGAGAGCATGAGCTCGAGCGCCTTCTTGGGCGGCATGGACCGCACCAGGGGGACCGTGATCATGTAGGGCCACAGCCCCACGTTGACCTCGGGGGCCCCGAAGCGGGCCCGGTCGGAGGCCACGAGGAGGTCGCAGGCGAGGGCCAGCCCCAGCCCGCCGGCCATGGCCCAGCCCTGGACGCGGGCGACGGTGGGCTTGCCCAGGCCCCACAGCTCCCCGAAGAGGCCGGCCAGCTCGCCGCGGGCCTCGTGGGTGGCGAGGAACCCCTCGTCGCGGCCGGCCATGGCGCCGAGGTCGGCGCCCGCGCAGAAGGCGCTGTCCCCGGCCCCGGTCAGCACCACCACCCGGATCTCCTGGTCGGCGCCGGCGCGGGCCAGCGCGGCGCGCAGCTGGCGGATCACCGACCAGGACATGGCGTTGCGCCGCTCGGGCCGGTTGATGGTGATGGTGGCCACGCCGTCGCCCCCGTCGTAGAGGACCTCGTCGGCGGCGGGCGTCGGGGCGTCGGGCATCGGCGCACGCTACCGCCGGGGATGTGCCGGGGCCCCCGGTAGGGTTCGCCGCCTATGCCCACGCCGACCGCCGCGATGGTCTCGTTCCGTCTCGGGGGCACCGACGGCGTGGCCGTGGAGGCGGCCAAGTGGCACGCCGCGCTCGAGACCGTGGGGTGGCGCGTCGTCACCGTCGCCGGCGAGGGCCCCGTGGACCACCTGCTGCCCGGCCTCGCCATCGGCGCCGAGGCGCCCCCCACCACCGGCGAGCTCACCGACGCGCTGTCGGGCGCCGAGCTCGTCGTGGTCGAGAACCTCCTGTCGCTCCCCCTCAACCCCGCCGCCGCCGCCGTGGTGGCCTCGGTGCTGCGGGGCCGGCCCGCCGTGGTGCACCATCACGACCTCCCCTGGCAGCGGGCCCGCTTCGCCGACCGCCCCCCGCCCCCCGACGACGACCGGTGGGCGCACGTCACGGTGAACGACCTGTCGCGCCGGCAGCTCGCCGAACGGGGCATCACCGCCCGGGTCGTCTACAACGCCTTCGACACCGAGGCCCCGCCCGGCGACCGCCAGGGGACCCGCCGCGCCCTCGGGGTGGCGCCCGACGCCCGCCTCGTGCTCCAGCCCACCCGCGCCATCGCCCGCAAGCGCGTCGACCGCGCCGTGGCGCTGGCCGACGCGCTGGGCGCCGTCTACTGGCTGCTCGGGCCCGCCGAGGAGGGGTTCGACGACGAGCTCGAGCGGATCCTCGGTGCCGCACCGGTCCCGGTCCGCCGGGGCCAGGTCCCGGGCACGGCGCGCACGCCCGCCGCCGACGCCTACGCCGCCTGCGACGTCGTGGCACTCCCTTCGGACTGGGAGGGCTTCGGCAACCCCTCGGTCGAGTCCGCCGTCCACGGCCGGCCACTGGCCGTCGGGCCCTACCCGGTGGCGGCCGAGCTGGCCGGCTTCGGCTTCCGGTGGTTCGCCCACGACGACGCCGCCGGGCTCGGCGCCTTCCTCGACGACCCCGACCCGGGGCTGCTCGCCCACAACCGGGAGATCGCCCGGCGGCACTTCTCGCTCGAGGCCCTCCCGGGCCGGATCGCCGGGGTCCTGGCCCGGATCGGGCTGTAGCGCGCCGTAGGCTGCGGCGGTGGCCAGCCGACCCACACCCGCCGAGGCGCCCAAGCGGCTCCCGGCCGACGTCCGGCGCCAGCAGCTGCTCACCGTGGCCCTGCGGCAATTCGGCGCCCGGGGGTTCGAGGCGACCACCATGGACGACATCGCCGAGGCGGCCGGGGTCACGAAGCCGCTGCTGTACCAGCACTTCGCCTCCAAACGCGCCCTCTACCTCGAGCTGCTCGAGACCGTCGCCCGGTCGCTGCTCGAGGCCATCGGCAAGGCCGTGGCGGCGGCCGAGGGCCCCCGCCAGCAGGTCGAGGGGGGCTTCGCCGCCTACTTCCACCTCGTGGCCAGCCAGGCGGACTCCTTCTCCCTGCTCTTCGGCAGCGACGTGCCCGACGACCCCGAGCTGTCGCGGGCGGTGCGCCACGTGGAGGACATGCTGGCCGAGGCCATCGACGTCCTCATCGACGCCGGGCTCGACCAGGACCACCGGCGCCTGCTCGCCTACGCGGTGGTGGGCATGGCGGAGGGGGCGAGCCGGTACTTCCTCGCCCTCCACCAGGGCGGGGAGGGGCCGGGCGAGGAGGCGGAGACGGCCGACGCCGACCGGGCCGCCCGCCGGCTGGCCGATCTGGCCTGGGCCGGCCTGCGGTCGGTCCACCGCGACTGACCCGGCCCGGTCGACAAATCCGACCGAACAGGTAATCTTTTGTCGCGCCCGGCGGCAGGGCGCGGCAGGAGGTGTCCCATGCGGTCCAGGATCAGTGGCCTCGTCGGCTTCCCGAACCCGGTGAACGTGGTGGCGGCGCGCGTCGTCGCCGGTGGGGTCGTCGCCCTGTGCGTGGCGACCCTGGCCTGGCGCCAGCCCTGGCTCCTGCTCCCGCTCTGCTACGGCTTCTGGGCCCGGGTGCTCACCGGTCCCACGCTGAGCCCCCTCGGCCAGCTGGCCACCCGGGTGGTGGCGCCCCGCCTCGCCGCCCCCCGGCTGGTGGCGGGCCCGCCCAAGCGCTTCGCCCAGGCGATGGGCGTCGCCTTCAGCACGACGGCGCTGGTCCTGTGGTTCGGTGCCGGGCAGTCGACGGCCGCCCTCGCCGTCGTCGGCCTGCTCCTCGCCGCCGCCGTGCTCGAGTCGGCGTTCGGGATCTGCCTCGGCTGCCGGGTCTTCGCCGTCCTCATGCGCACGGGCCTCGTGCCCGACGAGGTGTGCGAGGCCTGCGCCGACGTGACACTGCGGCACCCCGAGCTGCGCCAGCCCGTCGGCGTCTGAGCCGCCGCCCGCCCCCGACGGCCCTCAGAGCCGCTCCACCAGCCGGCCGACCAGGTCGCGCAGCGCCAGGGCGCAGGCCACGTAGTCGTCGTCGGTCCCCCCGGCCGGATCCTCGACGTCTCCTTGCGCATCGGGGTCGAGCGCTCCGAGCGCCATCGCCGCCACCCGCTCGGCCAGTGGCGCC
>JAGWNV010000070.1 GCA_028872975.1 Acidobacteriota bacterium | reverse complement strand
TCGCGCTGCATCGTGGTGTTGAAGGCGTTCAAGACGTCGGGCCGGTTGAGGGTCACCCAGGCGACGCCGCCGGCCTCTTCGTAGTCGAGCGTCTCCAGTCGCACTGATCCCACCTCGCATGGGCCCGTCGCGCCACGGACGGCCCTCGTCACGCCCAGAGCGGGGCCGGTAGCAGCCCCCGGTCGGCGCGCCACGGCCGCACGCCCCGCCGGCGCTCGGCGGACGGGCGTGCCCGGCGGGGCCTTGGCTAGGGTGTCGGCCCGGACCGGCCCGACGGGACGCGGGCGGTGGACGACCGGAGGATGGCGATGGCGGACGTGGAGCTCACGAGCATCATCGGCAAGGCCATGAGCAAGTCGACGGTCGTCGTCGAGCGCGGTGCGGTGACCAACTTCGCCACCGCCGTGGTCGACTCGAACCCCGTCTACGGCGACCCCCGGGCGGCCAAGGCGGCCGGCCTGCCGGCCATCCCCGCGCCGCCCACCTTCGCCTTCGTCATGAACAGCTGGGGCCAGTACCCCGAGCTCCAGCCCGACGACGCCCCCACCGGCAACCCCATGGGCGAGGTCCTCGGGCCCCTCATGGCCAAGGGCGGGCTCATCCTCCACGGCGAGCAGGAGTTCGTCTACCACCGCCCCGTGTTCGTGGGTGACGTCCTGGCCGGCGAGGGCACCATCGTGGACGCCTACACGAAGGAGTCGAAGGGGGCCACGATGACCTTCGTCGTGACCGAGACGGTCTGGCGAGACGACAAGACGGGCGAGCCCGTCGTGACGTCGCGCTTCAACGTCATCCACCGCGGCTGAGCGCCGGAGCCCTTCCCCCCGGCATGCACACGTCGCTCGCCAGCGCGGCCGTGTGGGGCGCCGTGCTCCGCATCGGCCTGGGGCTGTGGTGGCTCGAGAGCTTCCGCCACAAGAACCTCACGGCCTGGGTGAAGCGCCACGCCGGCATCAACTGGGCCGCCGACATCGCCGGCAAGCACCGCTGGGGCGTCGTGCGGGCCGGCTTCGAGAAGGTGGTCCGGCCCCACCCGCACGCCATGACCTTCGTGGTGCTCGGCAGCGAGCTCTCCCTCGGTCTCGGGCTCGCCTTCGGGTTCCTCACCCCTGTGGCCGCCTTCGCCAGCATCGCCCTCAACCTCCTCTACTTCACCCTGATGATCCACGACTGGGCGGAGCAGGGGCAGAACCTCATGATGATCCTCGCCGGCGTGGCCGTCCTCGGGCTCCACGGCTGGCAGGTCTGGTCGATCGACCACCTGATCGGCATCTTCTAGGGCGCCGGGCCGGCGCCCCGGCCGGGACGCTCAGGACGCCGGGGGCGCCCCGGCCTCGGGTCGCCGGTAGCTGCCCCCCACGGCATCGGCCAGGCGCATGGCCTCCACCACGAGCTGCTGGATCCCGCGGCGATGGAGGTACTCGAGCGCCACGCAGGAGTCCTGGAGGAAGGCGTCGATGTCGTTGGCGGCCAGGGTGCGGAAGGCGTCGAGGTCCTCCTCGCCGATGGCCGGGGCCAGGCCGGTGCCGTTCACGGCGAAGGTGGCGAGCAGCTCCTCGTGGAGGGCCCCGAGGTGGCGGTGGTACAGGCGGGCCAGGGCCAGGGCCACCGCCTCCGGCATGCCCCGCTGGAGCGACGCCGCCGTCACCGCCAACGCCGAGAGGTCCTCGGCGTCGTAGCTGAGGGCCCCCCGGGACTCGGGGGTGGGGAGGAACCCGGTCTCCTCGAGGCGGTCCACGAGGTCGGGGGCGAGGCCCGACTCCTCGACGAGCTCGTCGCGGCTGTAGGCCCGGGTCTGGTCGGTGAAGAGCCGGTCGAGCATGGTGAGACGGCCCTCCTGGGCGAGGGCCCGGATCCCCTTCAAGGTGAAGTGGCGGGCCTGGAGGTCGCGGATGCGCTCCAGGCGCTCCAGGTGGGCCGGCCCGTAGTGCATGCTGCGCCCCCGGCGCGTCGCCGGTGGCAGGAGGCCCTCGCGCTGGTAGAAGCGGATGGTGTCGACGGTGGTCCCGGCCCGACGCGCCAGATCGTCGATCCGCCACTGCTGCCCGTCGCCCTCCTCGGCAGCGTCCAGCTGCCCGGTGGCGCCCTCCACCCCGGCCTCGCCCACTGGGCCGAGAGCCTACGGCCGGCCCCCAGGTGGCTCGGGCACCGTCCCCCGGCGTAACGTGTCGCCCCTGACGCGGCCGTCAGCCGTCGCCTGCGCGACGCAGCGGCCGCCACCGTCGGCTCCCGCGCCGGGAGCCCTCGCCGGAGGTCGTCGCCTTGCCCATCGGCATCGGGGAGGAGCACGAGGAGCTGCGCCGCGCCGTGCGGCGGTGGGTGGAGGCCCGCGGCGGGCTGGCCCCGGCCCGGTCGGTGCTCGACCTCGAGGCGGAACCCCTGCCCGGCTGGTGGGAGGACCTGGCCGCCCAGGGTTGGCTCGGCCTGCACGTGGCCGAGGAGCACGGCGGCCAGGGATTCGGGCTCCTCGAGCTGGCCGTGGTGGTGGAAGAGCTGGCCCGGGTCTGCCTGCCCGGTCCCGTCGCCTCCACCGCCGTCGCCGCCGCCGTCCTCGGCCGTCTCGACGACGCCGCCGCCAAGGAGCTCCTGCCGGCGCTCGTCGACGGGACTCTGCCCGCCACCGTGGCCGTGCCCGGGCCCGGCGGTCTCGGCGCCGTGCGGGGCCCTGACGGCTCGCTCACCGTGTCGGGCACGTTGAGCCCCGTCCTCGGGGCCATGACGGCGCGGCTGTGCCTGGCCGAGGTGGCCGTCGCCGACGAGGAGGGCCCCTGCTGGGTCGCCCTCGACCTGGAGGAGGAGGGGGTGGACCGGGTCCCGGCCGGCTCCCTCGACCTGTCCCGGCGGGTGGGGACGGTCACGGCCTCCGGCGTCCTCGTGCCGCCCCACCGGCAGCTTCCCTCCCTGGAGGCCCGCGCCGTGCGCCAGGCCGCGCTCGTGGTGGCGGCCGCCGAGTGCGCCGGGGGCGCCCGGTGGTGTCTCGAGTCGACGACCGAGTACGCCAAGGAGCGCCGCCAATTCGGCAGGCCCATCGGGCAGTTCCAGGCCGTGAAGCACCGGCTCGCCGACATGCTGGTGGCCGTCGAGCAGCTGACGGCCCTGGCCTGGGACGCCGCCCGGGCCGCCGACGGCGCCGACGACGCCCAGGCGTGGTTGGCGGCGGTCCTCGCCGGCGGCCTCGCCCTCGACGGCTACGTCGAGGCGGCCAAGGCCTGCGTGCAGCTCCACGGCGGCATGGGATTCACCTGGGAGCACGACGCGCACCTGCACCTGCGCCGGTCCCTGTCGTTGCGCCAGCTGCTCGGGGGGACGACGGCCCTGCGCCTCGAGGCGGCGCGCCTGGCGCGCTCGGGCAGCCGCCGTACCCTCGGGACCGAGCTCCCCGAGGGGGCCGAGGCGCGCCGCGCCGAGATCCGGGCCCTCGTGACGAGCGTGAAGGAGGCGGAGGGGACCGCCGCCAAGCGGGCCCGGCTGGTGGAGACGGGGCTGCTCACCCCCCACTGGCCCCCGCCCTGGGGCCGGGGCTCGGATCCCGTGGAGCAGCTCCTCATCGACGAGGAGCTCGCCGCCGCCGGCGTGTGGCGGCCGAACCTGGCCGTGGGGGCATGGGCGCTGCCCACCATCATCGCCCACGGCAGCCCCGAGCAGCAGGTACGGTTCGTCGAGCCGACCCTGGCGGGCGAGCTCGTGTGGTGCCAGCTCTTCAGCGAGCCCGGCGCCGGCAGCGATCTGGCCGCCCTCTCGACGCGGGCGGTGCGGGGCGACGGGGGATGGCTCCTCACCGGGCAGAAGGTGTGGACGTCGGTGGCCCAGAGGGCCGACTTCGGCATCTGCCTGGCCCGCACCAACCCCGATGCGCCCAAGCACCAGGGCATCAGCTACTTCCTCGTGGACATGCGCAGCCCCGGCATCGAGGTGCGGCCCCTTCGCGAGATCACCGGCGACGCCCTCTTCAACGAGGTGTTCCTCACCGACGTCTTCGTCCCCGACGACTGTCTCGTGGGCGAGGTCGACGACGGGTGGCGCCTGGCCCGCACCACCCTCGCCAACGAGCGCGTCTCGATGTCCTCGGGCGCCACCTTCGGGTTCGGGATCGAGTGGATCCTCGGGTCCCTGGGCGAGGAGGGGGCGGTCGGCCAGGAGGCCGTGCTCGAGAAGGTCGGGGGCCTGCTGGCCGAGGCGCAGTCGGTGGCACTCCTCGGCGCCCGGACCACGCTCCGGTCGGTATCGGGGGTGGAGCCCGGCCCCGAGGCCAGCGTGCGCAAGCTCCTCGGCGTCGAGCACGAGCAGCGCATCCAGGAGCTCGGCCTGGTGCTGCTCGGCCCCCGGGGCGCCACCACCGAGGGCGACGCCGCCCAGTGGACGCGGGGGTTCCTCTCCACCCGGTGCCTCACCATCGCCGGCGGCACCAGCGAGGTCCAGCGCAACGTGATCGCCGAGCGCATCCTGGGCCTGCCCCGGGACCCCGAACCGGCCGCCTGACGACGGCAGCGGGCAGCTTGACATCGGAAGTGGGCGGCGCCAATGCTGCCCCCGGCCACAGAGGAGGCGACATGGGCATCTACTTCGAGGACGTGCAGGAGGGCGACGAGGCTCCCGTCAAGACCCACACCCTCACCCGGACCGACCTCGTGCGCTACGCCGGGGCCTCGGGGGACTACAACCCGATGCACCACGACGAGGTCCTCGCCACCAAGGCGGGCCAGCCCAGCGTCTTCGGCCACGGCATGTTCTCGATGGGGCTCCTCGGCACCGCCATCACCGACTACGTCGGCATCGGGACCCTTACCGCCTACAAGGTCCGCTTCAGCCGGCAGACCTGGCCGGGGGAGGAGCTGCGCACCAAGATCGTGGTGCGGACCAAGCGCCAGGAGGGCGGCGCCCATCTCGTCGACCTCGACTGCAGCCTCGCCAATGCCGAGGGCGAGGTGAAAGTGGTCGGTGAGGCGACCGCGGCGCTCCCCTCGAAGGGCTGAGCGCCCCCTCGCGCCCTGCGGGTGCCGGCCCCCCGCCGGCTCAGCAGCCGGGCGGCGACCCCGAGTTGCCGGAGGCGGCGTAGAACTCCTGGAGCAGCTGGCAGATCGTCACCTTGGCCACGAGCCACTTGCCCGAGGCGTAGCTGGCGTAGCCGTCCTGGTTGGACAGCAGCGCCGTCCCCCCGCTGCCCAGGATGCTGTACTTCACGTGGGCGCAGGGCGAGGGCACCTTCTTCCCGGTGCAGTCCGAGTCGCCGAGGATGGGGACCGACGACACCGAGGCGCCCTGGGCAGCGCTGGCCAGGGGCGAGGCGAGGGCCTGGTCGAGAGAGGACTTGAGGGCGGTCCCGTCCTGGATCAGGGCGACTTTGGCGCTCTCGCTCGACCGGTCGGCGAAGTTGAAGAGCGTCTTGTAGGCGGTGGTGATCTGGGCCTGGGACTCCGAGGCGCTCGGGACCGACGGGCCCGAGGAGCACGCCGCCGCGGTGAGTGACAGCGCCGCCACAAGTGTTGCGGGGAGGGCGCCGCGGCGCCCCCGGCTCAGAAGCTGAAAGGCGGCAGCCCGGGGTCGTGGTCGGCGAAGAGGGTGGACTTGTTGTCCGCCAACTCCTTCGGCGTCCACCGGCTGTCCCGGGAGACCTGTCCGGCTGCTTTCCATCCTTGCATCACCCATACCGACCCCCCAAAGACCACGAAGTTCTGTCCATTGACATCGGCCGCCTCGTCGCTGGCGAGGAACGCTACCAGCGGAGCCACGTTCTCGGGGGCAAATGCGTCGAACTTGCCCTCCTCTGCCTTGGCCATCTCGCCGAAGAGGTCCTCGGTCATCCGAGTCCGGGCCCGGGGGGAGATGGAGTTCACGGTCACGCCGTAGCGGCCGAGCTCGCGGCCGAGGATGATCGTCATGGCGGCGATCCCCGCCTTGGCCGCCCCGTAGTTGGCCTGGCCGGCGTTGCCGAAGAGGCCCGCCTCGGAGGCGGTGTTGACGATGCGCCCGGAGACGTCCTCGCCGCCCTTGGAACGCTCCCGCCAGTGGATGGCGGCGAAGTGGGACATGGCGAAGTGGCCCTTCAGGTGGACGCGGATCACGTCGTCCCAGTCGGACTCCTCCATGTTGAAGCTCATCTTGTCCCGGAGGATCCCGGCGTTGTTCACCAGGATGTCGAGGTGACCCCAGGTGTCCACGGCCTGGCGGACGAGGCTCTCGGCCCCGGCCCACGAGCTCACGTCGTCGGAGTTGAGGGCCGCCTCGCCTCCGGCGGCCTCGATGTCCTTGACCGTCTGCTGGGCGGGGGAGACGTCGGCGCCCTCGCCGGTGCGAGTCGCTCCCACGTCGTTCACGATGACCTTGGCCCCCTCCTCGGCGAGCAGAAGGGCCTCGGCCCGCCCGATGCCCCGCCCGGCACCGGTCACGATGGCGGTCTTGCCGTCGAGCATCCCCATGATCCCTCTGACCTCCTCGGGCGCGGCGGCGGGCGCCACCGGCGACATCGGCGTTGACGCCGTATCAGGAACCCGGGCAGCATGGCCGAAGTCCCGACACAGGGTCAATCCGGCGACGACAGCGCCGCCCCACTCGAACCGGCCCCATGACCGCCCGCTACGACCTGCCCGTGCCCGATGCCACCACCCAGCCGTGGTGGGACGCCGCCTCCGACGGCCGGCTGCTCGTCGTCCGCTGCGGCGCCTGCGGGGAGGCCCACTTCTACCCGAGGCCGTTCTGCCCCCGCTGCGGAGCCGACGACGTCTCGTGGGAGCGGTGCTCGGGGGCGGCGACGCTCTACACGTGGTCCGTCGTGCACCGCAACGACCTCCCGCCGTTTCGCGACAAGGTGCCCTACGTGGCCGCCGTGGTGGACCTGGCCGAAGGTCCCCGGATGATGACGACCGTCGTGGGGATCGACCCGGGGCAGCTGCAGGTGGGCATGGCCCTGGAGGTGGCCTTCGAGGAGCTCGGCGAGGGCTACGTCGTCCCCGTCTTCCGGCCGGCGGCCTGAGCGGCACGCCCCATGACCGCGACCGGCGCCGGGGGACGGCGGGTGGCGCTCGTCACCGGTGCGAGCCGGGGCATCGGGCGGGCCTGTGCCCTCGCCCTCGCCGCCGACGGCTGCGACGTCGGTGTCGGCTACAGGCGAGACGAGGAGTCGGCCGCCGCCACCGTCGCCGCCGTCGAGGGGCTCGGAGGCCGCGCTGTCGCCTACCGGGCGTCGATGGAGGACGCCGGGGACCTGGCCGCCATGGCCGATGCCGTGCTCGCCGACTTCGGCCGCATCGACGTCCTCGTGCACGCCGCCGGCGTCGCCAGCCGGGGCCGGGCCGTCGTCGACACCGACCCCGAGGAGCTCGACCGGCTCCTGCGCACCCACGCCGTGGCCGCCCATCACCTGTGCCGGCTCCTCGTGCCCGCCATGCGGGGCCAGGGCCGCGGAGATGTCGTCTTCGTCTCGAGCGTGGCGGCCCGGCTGCTGGCGCCCAACGGGGCGCCCTACAACATGGCCAAGGCGGCCCTCGAGGCCCTGGCGGCGACCCTCGCCAAGGAGGAGCGCCGTCACGGCATCCACGTCAACGTGGTGGCACCCGGCCTGGTGGCCACCGAGATGGGCCGGCGGCTGGCCAAGGCGGCCATGGGGGTCGACGACATCACCGACCTCGACGACCGCTCGCCCTTCGGCCGGGTGTGCCGGCCCGAGGACGTGGCCGGGGTCGTCCGGTTCCTCTGCTCCGGGGAGGCGGGCTACCTCACCGGACAGGTCGTCGCCGTCGACGGGGGCGGCTGACTCAGCGCGGGTCGCGGCGCATGAACCAGCTGGGCACGCCGAGCGCGTCGGCCCGGGTCGTCACCTCGAACCCGAGGGCGCTGTAGAAGCGGACGTTGCGCTCCCGGTTGGTCTCGAGCCATCCCACCCGGCCCTCGCCGTCGAGCTCGGCGCACAGGGCCTCCATGACCGACCTCCCGATGCCCTGGCCCTGGAACCCCGGCTCGACCCCGACCGGCCCGATGTGCCAGTGGTCCTCGGCCAGGTCGTGGAGGGCCCACGTGGCCCACAGCACCGCCGGTCGGGCCGGGTCGCCGAGGGGTGGTTCGGGCCGGGCCAGTGTCTCGGCGGCGAAGGGGGACATCATCGCACCGACGCAGGCGCCGGGCGGCACCACGCCGGCCACGCCGAGCACGCAGGTGCCGGCCACGGCGCCGTACTGCGGGGCCGTGAGGCGGGAGAAGAGGTCGACGAACAGCGAATGGGTGTGGGCCAGGCGCACCAAGGGCTCGTCGCCGTAGCAGGCGACGCTGGCGGGATCGTCCTGCAGCGCCCGGGCGGCGGCGCCGGCGGCGGCGGGGTGCTCCTCCTGGCGAAGGGCGCGCACCGTGTAGTGCTCGTGTCGTCCCGCCGGTGCGGGTGTCGTGCCCGAGGCCTGCACGGGGCCATGATGGCAGGCCCGGCTGGCCCGCGGCGGGCGCGACGTGCGTTGCGGCTGCATTGATGCAAGGGACCACCGGCGCGGCATTTGCCGTTACTGTCGCCCGGGATGGCACGCATGAGACGCATGTCGGGCCGGGGCGCGCACAGCCGGCACCGGCGGACCGGACCCGACTGGGGGACGACCCACCTCGGGCGTTGGCTGCTCCTGCTCCTGGTGGTGGCCGTCGTGGTCTACGGCGCCGTGCAGTGGCTCCGGCCGGTGCCGGGCCCGACCTTCCGCGACACCACCGCCACGTCGCTCCGCCTGCCCGGCGCGGCGCCGGCGCTCCCGTGGCCGAGCGGCGGTGCGGCGGCGGTGTCGGAGGTGGGCGTGGGCAGCGTCGGCCGGTCGGGGACGACCCAGCCGGTCCCGGTGGCGAGCATCATCAAGGTCCTCACCGCCGTCGTCGTCCTCCGCGACCACCCCCTGAGCCCAGGGGCCGAAGGGCCGGCCATCACCGTGCCGGCCGACGTCGCCGCCGCCTACAAGGCCGGCGCCGCCCAGGCCCAGTCCGAGGTCCCCGTCATCGCCGGCGAGAGCCTCACCGAGCTCCAGGCGCTCGAGGGGATGCTCATCGCCTCGGGCAACGACCTGGCCCAATTCCTCGCCGAGTGGGACGCCGGGAGCACGAACGCCTTCGTGGTGAAGATGAACGACGAGGCCAAGAGCCTGGGCCTCACCTCGACGCACGTCACCGACCCAAGCGGCCTCGACACCGGCACCGTGAGCACCCCGGCCGACCTCATCGCCCTCGGGGAGAAGGCCATGGCCGACCCGGTCTTCGCCCAGATCGTGGCCATGCCGTCGGTGCACCTGCCCAACTCCCCGGTCATCTTCAACTTCGACTACGACGTCGGGCACAACGGCATCGTCGGGATCAAGACGGGCTCGGACGGGGCCGCCGGGGGCTGCTTCCTCTTCGACGCCCAGCAGACCATCGCCGGCAAGAAGGTCGAGCTCGTCGGGGTCGTCCTCGGCCAACAGGGCCTGACCCCCCTCCAGAGCGCCCTCAGCGACGCCACCCAGCTGGCCCAGGCCGCCTTCGCCGGCATCCGGCCCCTTCCCGTCGTGCAGACGGGCCAGGTCATCGGGAAGGTGGTGACGGCCACCGGGGCGTCGGTGCCGGTGACAGCGGGGAGCTCGCCGCAGGTCCTGGGATGGCCGGGGCTGGTGCTTGCCGCCAAGGTCCGCGCCGGGAAGCTCCGCTCGTCGATGGCCGCCGGCGCCCAGGTGGGGACCCTGCGGGTGACGACGCCGTCGGGCCCGGTCACCGTCCCCCTCGTCCTGTCCGGGCCCGTCCCCGCTCCCGGCCTGGGCTGGCGCCTCACCAACCTCTAGCGGCGAGGTCGCCGGCCCCGCCCGGGCGGCCCGCCGGGCCGTAAACGGGGGGCGCAGGGTACGATGGAGCTGGTGGAGGGGACAGTCCCGCCTGCTCGCTGGGTGGTCGACGCCGACGTGGTGGAGTCGGGCGTCGCCGGACTGGTGTTGACCAAGACAGGGCCCGAGGGCTCCTGGCGCCTGGTCCACGCGCCGACGGGACGGGTCGTCTCCCGGGCCGCCGTGCACGCCGACCCCCAGGTCCTCATCCGCCTGGCCGGCAGCCTGGCCTCCCTGGCCGACTGGTCCCGTCGCGACATCCCCGTCCCCGGCCCCGTCCTCCGCCAGACCATCGAGGAGGTCGTGGGACCGAGCCCGCCGCCCCCGCCGGCC
>JAGWNV010000069.1 GCA_028872975.1 Acidobacteriota bacterium | reverse complement strand
AGGTCCTCGTCGATCTCGTCGAAGTCCGAGGAGGCCGTGTTGGCGACCTCGCTGGCGTCGCCGCCCTGGTTGTAGGCCTTGTCGATGTAGGTGGTGATCTGCGACCGGGTGGCCACCACGGTGACGAAGTTGCGGCCCAGGATGGTCCGCAGGTCGTCCATGGCGAAGACGTCGGTGGGGTTGGAGGCGGCGACCACCGGGGTCCCCTCCTCGTAGCCGACGAGAAGGACGCTGTGGTGCCGGGCCGTCGACTCGGGCAGGGCGTAGGCGCTGCCGAAGTCCACCGTCCTCACGTCCAGATCGACGAACTCGAGACCCATCTCCTCGGCCATCGCCCACATGAGGTCCGCTTCGGAGACGAGACCCCGGGCCGTGAGGATCCGGGTGATGGCGTTGCCGGTGCGGTCCCGGTCCTCGAGCACGCCCTCCATGTCCTCGACCGAAACCCGCCCGCCCTCGACGAGGACCCGGGCCAGGGGCGGCCAGTGGGCGATGGCGGGGTCCGACCCGACCGGCTCGCTGCTGGCGGCATCGGCGGCCTGGTCGAGCTCGTCGCCCCTGTGGGCGACCGCCTCGGCAGCGGCCGGATCGGATCCATCGGTCTCCGGCATCTCGAGCTCGGGCTCGAGCAGCTCGGGCTCCTGCGGGTCCCGCCACTGGAGCCCGGGCTCGGACGTCTCGCCCATCTCGAGCGACGGCTCCTGCAGGCCGGGCGGCTCCGGTGCTGACTCCCACTCCGGCGCCGGTGAGTCGGGGCTCGCCTCGGCGACGGCCCGGCCGGCGCCGAAGGCGTCGAGGCCGTACCTGTCGAGGCCGTAGTCGTCGAGCTGGACGAGCACCCGCTCGTCGTCGGGGTCGTGGCCGGCACCGTCGAGCACCCCGGCGCTGGCGGCCTCGGCGGCGCTGGCCAGGGCCACGACGACGTCGCCGGCGTCCCTGCCGGCCGGGGGCCCGGAGGCCACCTCGGGCTCGGGGGGCGGCGGGGGGCTCGCCAGGCGGGCGTGCTTGGGCATCCGGGGCCCGGTCCCCGGGGCGGGGATGTTGGGGAGGAGGTCGGCGAGGCTCGTGCCCGACCCGCTCTTGGTCCCGCCCCCGTAGCCGACGAGGAGGTTCTCGAGCCCGTCGGATTCGTCGGCCGGGGCCTCGGGAGTCTCCTCCTGGCGCGCCCGGTCGGGCGACGGGTCGACGGCGACCGCCGGGGAGCCGGCGTAGACCTCCTCGAGGCACCGCTCGATCTGTCCGGGGTCGGCCACGACGGCGATGAACTCCCGGCCGAGGGTGGCCCGGAGGGTGTCGACCGCCATCACGTCGGTCGGGTCCGCCATCGCCACCACCGGCGCGCCGAACCGGCGGCCGATGGGCACGACGTGGTGACGACGGGCCAGAGCGGCGGGGAGGACGGCGGCAACCGTCGTGTCCACCGAGATCTGGTCCAGGTCGACGAATTGGAGGTTGTGCTGGCGTGCCGCTACGGCGGCCTCGACCTCGGCCATGGCACTCTGCATCGGCAGACGGGCGCAAAGAATTGAACGGAACGCAGCGGAGTTGGGACGTTCCGGGCCGCCGAAGGCCGGAGAGGGCGCATGGTACCGTCGCAGCCGCCATGCGCCCGTCCCGTCGGCCAGGTGTTCTCCCTGGTCACGGGCACGAACCGGCCGGTCGGCCGCGGAAGCGGCCGTCCACGGCCGGGAAGCCGGCGGCCCTCGGTCTTGCTTCGCCCGCCGTGGTGGCCCCCAGGGCGCCCTCACGGTCGGTGATCCCGTGGTGCAGCCGTTGATCCCGGCCACCCTCACCACGCCGCCGCTGTGGTCGGTCGTCCTCGTGGCGGCCGTCGGGGGTCTGGCCTTCGGGTCCTTCCTGAACGTCGCCGTCTACCGGCTCCCCCGCCGGCTCTCGGTCATCCGGCCGTCATCGTTCTGCCCGACCTGCGGATCGTCCGTGCGGGCCTTCGACAACGTCCCGGTCCTCTCCTGGCTCCTCCTCCGGGGGCGGTGCCGGAGCTGCCGGTCGCCGATCTCGGTCCGCTACCCGGTCGTCGAGCTGGCCACAGCCGCCCTCTTCGCGCTGGTCGCCTGGGCGGTCGGGGCCCATTGGGCCGTCTTCGGCCTCTGTCTCCTCGCCGCCGGGGTCCTCGCCTCGGTGATCGTCGAAGCCGACCGCCAGGGGCCCGTGCCCGCCATCCCCGAGGTGGCCACCGGCACGGGACTGCTCGGCCTCATCGCCGCCGCCACTCCCGAGCACCATTGGGCCCATCTCGTCGGCGCCATGGCCGGCACCCTCCTCGCCGCCGGCGCGGCGCCGGTCGTGGACCGATGGGCGGCGACGGTGGGGGCAGCCCAGGCCGGGGCGGCCAGCGGTCCCCTCCTGCTGCCGGCAGGGGCGGTCCTGGGGTGGGCGGGCCCGATCGGGGCCGCCTGCGGACTCGGTGTCCTCTGCGTCGCCCTGGCGCTGATCGCCCGGCCCCGGCGCATGCGCGAGGGTCGCCCTCGCGGTCCCGAGCGACGGTTCGGCCCGGCCGGAGCCACGGCGACCGCCTGTGTGGTGGCGGTCGTCTGCGCCCTGGCGACAGGGACGACCCTGGCGTAGGCCTAGGCGCCCGCCGCCGCCACGAAGGCGCCACCGGTGCGGACCACGCCCATGCGCTCGAGCATCACCTTGAGGTCGTGCGGGTTCGAGGCCGCGCTCATGGCGTCACGCATGTTGATGGTGCCGTCCTTGAGCAGCGCGGCCAAGGCCTGGTCGAAGGTCTGCATCCCGTAGTAGTCGCCCTCGGTCATGATCTGGTCGATCTCGGAGGTGAGCATCGGGTCGGTGATGGCCTGCTGCACCCGCCCGTTCACCACCAGGATCTCGAGGGCCGGCGTCCGCCCCTTGCCGTCGGCCCTGGGGATCAGCCGCTGACAGATGGTCCCCTTGAGCGCGGCGGCGAGCGAGGTGCGGATCTGGCCCTGCTGATGCGGGGGGAAGAAGTCGACGATGCGGTTCACCGTCTCCGTCGCCGTCGTGGTGTGGAGGGTGGAGAAGACGAGGTGCCCGGTCTCGGCGGCGGTGAGGGCGGTGTAGACGGTCTCCTGGTCCCGCATCTCGCCGATCAGGATGACATCGGGGTCCTGGCGGAGGATGACCCGCATTGCGCTCGGGAAGCTCTCGGTGTCGAAGCCGACCTCCCGCTGGTCGATGGACGCCTTGTCGTCCTTGTGGAGGTACTCGATGGGGTCCTCCACGGTGATGATGTGGCAGGCCCTGTTGTGGTTGATGTGGTCCACCATCGAGGCGAGGGTCGTCGTCTTCCCGGAGCCCGTCGGGCCGGTCACGAGCACGAGACCCCTGTGCTCCTCGGCCAGCCGCCGGACGACGTCGGGCATCCCGAGGTCCTCGATGGAGGCGGCGTCGCTCCGGACGCGGCGGATGGCGAAGGCCACCGAGCCCCGCTGGTAGAAGGCGTTGGTCCTGAACCGGCCCAGGCCCCGGACGCTGTAGGCGAAGTCCACTTCGTGCTGGCGCTCGAAGGTCTCCCGGAGCCCGGCCGGGAGGATGGCCTCGGCCAGCATCCGGGTGTCCTCGGACGTGAACGGCGCCTCCTCCTCCATCGTCCCGAGCGACCCGTCCACCCGCATCCGGGGCTTGGCGCCGGCCTTGAGGTGGAGGTCGGAGCCGTCGAGGCCCGCCAGGACGTGCAGCAACCGGTCGAGATCCTTCCTCTGCATGGTCCAGGTCTCGGCAGGCGCCGGCTCCGGGAGCATCGGACGGTGGGATGTTGCGCGCAAGTTGTGATTCGTCCGCTCCGATCGGTGAGGCAGAGGGGCCGGGCGGGCGGACCTGGGCCGCGCCGGCCGCGCCCGTCGCGCCCGGCCGACCGGCACCGTCCGCGCCGCGCCGACCACGTCTCGATCGTGGCCGTGCGGGGCGCCGCCCCGGAATTGTGGCGGCATCGTCTCCCCGACCAGCGGGACGGGACCGAGGCCGGCCCCGTTACTGAACTGCAACGATCGCGGGGGTGTGTCCAGCGAGGTTTCGGGCAATGATGCTGCGCATGGAACCCCTCGTCCTCGAGTCCTGCCACAGCACCTGGCTCTTCGACACGGAGCGCATGCGTTTCCGGCGGGTGCTCAAGGGCCTGGACCTCGACAGCCACCCCGCCTCGACGGGGTGGCGGCCGTACTTCGGGCTGGACATCGACCCCGTCTCGGAGTCCTTCGTGGTCCTCCTCAACCCCGAGGGCACCCGGCTCCTTCGTTCCTGGCGCCACGTCGAGCACTGCGCCCAGTGCGGCGGCGAGGCGACCGCCGAGCTCTCCCTCGACGACCTCCGGAGCGCTGCCCGCGCCTAGGCGGGCCGCTCTGGTTCCCCCCGGCGGTCTCCCGGGATCCTCGAGATCCCGGTTCAGATCGCCCTCGGTCGCGCCGATATCTCCACCACGCGTGTAGGGACGGGCGCCCCCCCTGGTTCCGAGGGGCAGGGGCGCGCCGGCGATTTGGGAGACGTCGTGGTCGTGGAGTACGGACAGTCGGTCCATACGCAGGTCGAGGCGGCGCCGGGACGTGCCGGCCCGGCCGGGGACACCACCGACATGATCCGGTCGATGGCCCTCTCCTCCGCCGAGCTCTGGCACGACGTCCTCCAGCGACTGGCCGAGCTCCAGGAGAGCCAGGTCATCCTCGCCCGGGCCATCGCCGACCTCGGCGCCATGGTCCAGGAGTCCCTCGCCTCGCCCCGCGCCGCCGCCATCGCCACCGGCGCCCTCGGCGAGCTCCCGGTCGGGTCTGCTCCCGGCGTCGAGGCCCCGCCGGCCACAGACGTGGTTGCGCCCCGGCCGGATCTCGAGCGCTCGACCGATGACCTCGTCCACGACTTCGCCTCGTCCACGGGGGCCCTCGCCGGGCCCGACGGCGCCGACACCGACGACCTCGCGCCGGCTGACGTCGTGGAGGTCGAGCATTCTCCCGGTCCGCACCCCGTCTCTTCGGCGGAGGACGGGCCACAGGCGCCGAGCCGGCGTCGTTTCCACTTCCGCCGCCGTCCCCGTGCCACCGCCGCCGAGGCGGTCGATGCCGAGATGGTGGAGTCGGCCGACGTCGAGGAAGGCGCAGCGCCGGGAGCCGACGCGATGCACGGGGCCGGGTCGACGTTCGACGAGGACTGGCCGCCGCTGCCGGGGCCGCCCCTCGACGAGACGTGGGAGCCCATCGCCGAGCAGGCGTCTCCCCGTGCGCCACAACCCTTCGAGTTCATGACCGCTCCCCCGTCCTCGGTGGGGGCCGTCGGCACCGACGTGGCGGCGCCGTCCGTCGACCCGACGCCGCCTGCCTACTTCGAGCAGGCCGATCCGGATCCCGCCTGGACGGCACCCCCTTCCTTCGTACCGGCGCCTCTCGGCCAGATCGAGACCCCGGCGCCGTCGGAAGAGCCGGCGTTCGAGCCGACGATGGTCGAGGCAGAGCCGCTCGCCGGGCCCGTCGCCGCTCCGCCGGCGCCCTACTCGGTGATGGAGCCGCCCGCTCCTGCTTCGGCGTACTCGGTCATGGAGCCCCCGGCTCCGCCGGCGCCCTATTCGGTGATGGAGCCGCCCGCTCCCCCTGCGCCCTACTCGGTCATGGAGCCCCCGGCTCCGCCCGTGCCCGCCGGCGCACCGTCGGCGCCGGCAGCCATCGTGTACGTGCCGGCGACCGCCGAGACCGCCGAAACCGCGCCCCAGGCAGAGAGGGCGGCGTCGCTCGCCCTCGACGAGCCGCCTGCCACCGACGTCGCCGGCTCGGAGGTCGACTTCCCGCCGCTGCCGCCCCCTCCGGTAGCCGAGGAGGCCGGGAGCGAGCTGGAGATGGCAGCCGAGGGGCCTGCCCGCGAGTCCGCCCTCGCCTTCGTGGGCGCCGGACCGTCGCACTCCTCGGCCTCGTTGGTGACCGAGATCCTCGCCTCGGCCCCGGCCCCGGCCGAATCCGGCCCGGAGCGGCCGGACGTGCTCATGGTGAGCGAGGACCTCACCCTGGTGAGCAAGTCCCGCAAGCGGCGGGTCCAGTTCCGGCTGCGCTGACCGGTCCCCCACCGCCGGCCGCCGAAGGCCCTGGAGCCGGGCCCCGCCCGATCAGACGGGAGGGCGCCGCCAGGTGCCCATGGAGCCGCCGGTCTTCTCCCAGAGGGCCAGCTCTCCGACGCTCATCGACCGGTCGGAGGACTTGCACATGTCGTAGATGGTGAGGGCCGCCACCGCACAGGCGGTGAGGGCCTCCATCTCGACGCCCGTCCGGTCCACCGTCTCGACCTGGGCCTCGACCTCGACGTAGTCGTCGCCGATGTTGAAGTTCACGTGGACCGACCCCACGAGCAGGGGGTGGCACATCGGGATGAGGTCGGCGGTCCGCTTGGCCGCCTGGATCCCGGCGATCCGGGCCGTGCCGAGGACGTCGCCCTTGGTGATGGCGTTGCTCGCCACCTTGCCCGTCGTCTCCGGGGCCATGAGGACCCGGCAGCGGGCCAGTGCCCGCCGGTGGGTCGGCTCCTTGGGGACCAGTTCCGTCACCCGGGCCCCGCCGAGGGGATCCAGGTGGGCGAGGCCGCGTTCGGGCACGGGGAAAGTCTATGACACCGGGCTGCGGCGGCCCGGAGACGCTGGCGGGACGGCTCGACGCGACGGGCCCGTGTAGAATTGGCACTCGAAGGGTGAGAGTGCCAATGGGCCGGGCCGGGCGCGGCCCGCGGAGCGACGAGGGAGGGATGGGCGCGGATGCCGACCTACGAGTACGCCTGCACGTCCTGTGGTGAGCACCTCGAGGTGGTGCAGTCGTTCCGCGACGAGTCGCTGACCGAGTGCCCCGCCTGCGGCGGGCCGCTCCGGAAGGTCTTCGGGTCGATCGGCATCGTCTTCAAGGGGAGCGGCTTCTACAAGACCGACAGCCGCCCCGGCGACGCCAAGAAGGCCGGAGCCGACAAAGCGACGGCGACCGCCGACGCCTCGAAGTCCTCCTCCGACAGCGGCACCTCCTCGAAGGAGTCGACCTCCGGCTCGAAGGAGTCCGGGACGGGGAGCACGGCGCCGACCTCGCCGACGGGGTCGCCCTCGAGGACGACTCCCTCCCCCACGCCCTCGACGACCAAGGCGGCCGCCGCCTCGTAGCTGCTCCCGGCCCGGCGCCCGCCGGGCCCGGGGCCGACCGCTCCCCTAGGCCCCGCTCAGGGACATGTCGGCGATGGCGAGGGTCTGGCCGGCGGCCACCCCGGGGAGCCATTCCACGTCGCTGCCGATGTGGAGGAGCGACTGGAGCATCCGCTGGAGCGTGGAGGCCACTGTCACCTCCCGGACCGGCTCGGCCAGCTGGCCGGCTCGGACCATGAGGCCTTCGGCGCCGACGGAGAAGTCGCCGCTCACCGGGTTCACCCCGGAGTGGACCCCGGTCACCGACTGGACGAAGAAGGCCTCGCCCACGTCGGCCAGGATCCCGGTGGCGTCGAGGGGACCCGGCGTGAGGGTGAGGGCACGACATCCCGCCGTGGGCGTCGAGGCGTAGCCGCCCCGGACAGCGGAGGCCGTCGAGACGGTGCCGGCCCGCCGAGCCGAGGTCGTGTCGTAGACGAACCCCCTGAGCACGCCGGAATCGATGAGGACGTTGCGCCGGCAGGCCAGGCCTTCGGCGTCGTAGGCGGAGGCGGCGAAGGCCCGGATATCGGTGGGGTCGTCGACGAGGGTGATCGACGGCGCCGCCACCTGCTCGCCGATCCGGTCGGCGAAGAAGGATCGTCCCTTCGTGACCGCCTCCCCCGACAGCGCCGAACTGATCACCGCCAGGAGGGTCGAGGCGACCCGGGGGTCGAAGACGACGACACAGCGGCTGCTCCGTGGCTTCGTGGCCCCGAGCATCCGCACCGCCCGCTCCACGGCGTCGGTGGCGGCCTTCTCGATGTCGAGCTCGCCGGGCCCCCGGGCCGCGGAGAACCCGTAGCCCGACTGGCTCCCGGCCCCCTCTCCGGCGATGGCCTCCACGCCGAGGCTGGCCACGGTCCGCCGGGACGCCGCCACGATGCCGGCCGACGTGGCGATGGCCGCCTCGGCGGCAATGTCCCCGTAGTCGGCCGAGGACACCTGGCGGACCCTCGGGTCGGCGCTCCGGGCCCGCCGCTCGAGCTCGAGGGCGAGCTCGACCTTCGCCGCGCTCGGAGTCGACAGGAGGGCCTCGTCCCAGACGTCGATGGCGACGGGCGCCACGCCGTCGGCCTCGGCCAGGGCCAGGTGGGGATCGACCGAGGCGAAGCCGACGTTGTCCCGGGCGTCGGCGAGGGTCTCGGCCATGACGGCCTCGTCGAGGGTGCCGGCGTAGGCGAAACCCTGCCGTCCCCCGGAGAGGACCCGGATGCCGACGCCGGCCGAGGCCGCCGAGGAGAGGGACTCGATCTTGCCCTCGTAGGCCCGGACGTCGGTCTCGATCCCCCGGGACACGTAGACCTCGAGCTCCTCGCCGGCCCTGGCCATGCCCGCGATCCTCGTGGCCAGCTCGACGAGCTCCTCGGTCGATGACCCCGCCACGCCGGCCGGGGCGGCGGTCTCAGTCACCGGCGGTCCCCCCGACGGTCATGGCGCTCACCCGCAGGGTCGGCTGGCCGCACCCCACCGGCACGCTCTGACCGTCCTTGCCGCAGGTCCCCGGCACCATGGCGAAGTCGTCGGCGACGACGTCGATGCGCCGGAGGACCTCGGGGCCGTTGCCGATGAGGTTCGCGTCACGGAGCGGCTCGGTCACCTTCCCGTCTTCGATGAGGTAGGCCTCGGAGGTGCCGAAGACGAAGTCGCCGGTGGTGGTGTTGACCTGCCCGCCACCGAGCTGGGCCACGAAGATCCCCCGGGGTGTCTGGGCCACCACCTCGGCGGGGTCCTCGGAGCCGTCGAGGAGGAAGGTGTTGGTCATCCGGACCATCGGGAGGTGCCGGTAGCTCTGCCGGCGGCCGTTGCCCGAGGAGGCCCGCCCCTCCTTGCGGGCCCGGAGGAAGTCCCACATGTAGTCGGTGAGCTCCCCGCCCTCGATGAGGACGTTGCGCTGGGAGGGCCGTCCCTCGTCGTCGACCGAGACCGTGCCCCACTCCCGAGACACCGTCCCGTCGTCGACCAGGGTGACGAGGGGGCTCGCCACCTGTCTCCCGACCTGGCCCACGTAGACCGAGGCGTCCTTCACGATGTGGTCGGCCTCGAGGCCGTGCCCGCAGGCCTCGTGGAAGAGGATGCCCCCGCTCCCGGCGGCGAGGACCACGGGCAGCTCCCCGCTCGGGGCCGGCCGGGCCGAGAGTTTCACGAGGGCCCGCCGGGCGGCAGTGGCCGCCACCTCCTCCACGTCGACGAAGTCGAACATCTCGAACCCGACGGTGAAGGCCTTCGACTCGTAGCCGGTCTGCATGCCGGTGTCGCCGACGGCCACGCAGGTCACGAAGATCCGCGACCGGACCTGGTCGTCGGTCACGAGGGACCCGTCGGTGCTGGCCACGAGGATCCGCCGCCTGCTGTCGGCGTAGTGGGCCGACACCTGGGAGACCGCCCCTCCGGCGGACCGTGCCCTCTGGTCGGCCCGCTCGAGGAGCTCGATCTTCTTCGCCTTGGCCACGTCCTCGGGGAAGACCTCGACGGTGCCGTGGCGGGCCACCGGCCGGGCGTCGAGGGCCACCACCTTCGATCCCCCGCCACCTTCCCGGGCCACGGCGGCGGCGGCCTCGGCGGCGGCGAGCAGTCCCCGCTCGGAGAGATCGGCGGTGTGGGCGTAGCCGGTCGTCTCGCCCACCACGACCCGTACCCCCGCGCCCCGGTCCCGTCCCGAGGAGAGCTCCTCCACCCGGCCGTCGTCGAGGGAGGCGGCCGTGCCCCGGCGGTCCTCCACGAAGACCTCGGCGAACTGCGCGCCGCGTCCGAGGGCCGAGCCGAGCACCCGCTCCACCACCGGCGTCTCGACGAGCGGCGACGCCGACAGGTCGCTCGCGCTGGCCATGGGCTTCCCCTTCCGTTGCCGGTCGCCGGCGCGCCGCGCCGGTGCTCCCCGCCAGACTAGGGGGAGCCCGCCGGCGTGGCAGTCGGGGGGAACCCCCTGTCCGGCGCCGGCCGGTACCCCGCTGGAGCGCGGTGGCAGGGGCCCGTAACGTGGCGACGTGGCCATCGAGATCGGTCTGGCCGGCAAGGTGTCGATGACGGTCGGG
>JAGWNV010000341.1 GCA_028872975.1 Acidobacteriota bacterium | reverse complement strand
CGTGCTCGAGTCGCCGGTCGGTGCCCGCTACGTCGGGGACATGGACCGCATGTTCGACACGTACCGGGACCTCCTACCCGTCGTCCAGGCCCATCTCACGGCGCGGTTCCCCCAACAGGCGGGCGACTCCGACTTCGTCTACCGCCAGTCCGTCCGGGCCAAGGCCCTCGACGCGCTGCGAGGGCTCCTGCCGGCCGCCTCACTGTCGAACGTCGGCATCTACGGCAGCGGGCAGGCCTACGAGATGCTGCTGCTCCGGATGCGGGCCCATCCGCTGCCCGAGGCCGGCCGGTACGCCGAGATGATGCTCGAGGAGCTCCGCAAGGTCATCCCGTCGTTCCTCCAGCGCGTCGACACCCCGAGCCGTGGCGGAGCGTGGTCCGATTACCTGGCCCGGACCCGGCAGGAGACCGAGGAGGCGGTGGGCCGCCTGTGGCCCGAGGGCGACGGCTGGGAGCCCGGCGGCGCAGCGGTCCGGCTCCTCGACTACGACCCCGACGGGGAGGCCAAGGTCCTCGCCGCCATGGCCTTCCCCTTCACCGGCCTCGGTGAGGAGGAGCTCCTGCGGCGGGCCCGGGCGCTGTCGTCGGAGGGCCGCCAGGCGCTGTTCCGGGCCTATGTCGGCGAGCGGACCAATCGCCGCCATCGTCCCGGGCGGGCCTTCGAGCGCACCGACTACCGCTTCGAGATCGTCTCCGACTACGGGGCCTTCCGCGATCTCCAGCGGCACCGGATGCTCACCATCGAGTGGCAGCCTCTCGGCACCGGGCTCGGCTACGAGGTGCCGGAGCTCGTCGCCGACGCCGGCGTCGCCGATCAGTACGAGGCGTCGATGGTGCGGTCGGCCGAGCTCCACGACGCCGTCGACCCCCTCTTCCCCGAGCAGGCCGCCTACGCCGTGGCCCTCGGGTTCCGGATGCGCTACGTCATGCAGCTGAACGCCCGCGAGGCGATGCACCTCATCGAGCTCCGCTCGGGCCAGCAGGGACATCCCGCCTATCGCGCCGTGGCCCAGCAGATGCACAGGTCGATCGCCGAGGTGGCCGGCCACCGGGGCATCGCCGAGGCCATGACCTTCGTCGACCACGACCTCTACGACCTCGAGCGGATCGAGGCGGAGCGGCGCGCCGAGGCCCGTCGCCAGGCCGCCGAAGTGCGGCGCGCGCCGGTGTGACCATCCCTCCTCGGCTGACCTGGGGGGACGGGGAAAACCCCAGCTGACGGGGGGCCGCAAAGGGGCTTGACGGCACCGGGCGGCGCAGGCGTAATGTTCCGCCAGTCCCAGACGCCCCTGTACCCGCCCGGTTCGACGAAGCGACGGGGGGGTGCGCGAGGGGGGGATTGCTGTGAGAGGCGGAGGGTGGCCCGAGGGACCGAGTAGAGAACGTCCCGCCAACACGTCGGCGTCGGCGAGGTGGAGACGGCACCAAAGGTCCCCGGGCCCTACCGCCCGGCACGTCGGGGAGCATTGAACCGTCGTCACCACCCGCCGCGCCCCCGGCGCGCCCGCCGGCCGGACCCGATCCCGAACGCCTTCCGGACCTGCGTGTGTCGGGCCGCCAGGAGCGGACGGAGGCCCCTCTGGGCATGGTCGGGGCCCGGAGGCGAGCCGATATGCTCCCCCGGCGTCAGACGACCTGCTGAAGGGCTGTGAATGGCCGACGACCTGGACGAAGTCGAGGAACCCGAGGAGCTCGACGCCGAGGACCTCGAGGACCTGAGCGAGGACGACCTCATCGACGAGGACGAGCTGGAGGACGAGGAGGAGGAAGAGCTCGGCGACGAGGACGGCGACCTCGAGGAGGGTGACGAGGCCGAGGGCGACGGCGCC
>JAGWNV010000068.1 GCA_028872975.1 Acidobacteriota bacterium | reverse complement strand
CCCCACATGACGACCGACATGAGCACCCCGAAGGCCCCGACTCCCATGAGGATGTCGCCGACGGTGATCCAGTTCACCCCATGGCTCTCGGTGACGCTGACAGCGAACGCCAGCACCGCTCCCACGGCGAACACGACGAGACTCGTTCCCACCCCTGCCATCGGTTCTCCCCACCTCCGGTACGAGCGGCATCCCTGGCGGGTGCCGGTGCGGGCTTCCTACCCGGCCCCGACCCCGTCAAAACGCGTTGCGTCACCGACCACCCACGCATCGGGAGCGGCGAGTGGTTGCGCACGACGTGGTTCGGCGCCGGCGGCCTGAGGCGGACCGACGTGGCGGACCTCGAGGCCTACCGGTCCAAACGCCGGCCGGGCCGGACCCCCGAACCCCCCGGCGCCCGTCCCCGGCGCCGGGGCCGGGGCGACCGGTTCGTCGTCCAGGAACACCATGCCCGGGCCCTCCACTGGGACTTCCGGCTCGAGCGCGACGGGGTGCTCGTCTCCTGGGCGGTGCCGAAGGGGCTTCCCCTCGACCGCCGGACGAACCGGCTGGCCAAGCAGACAGAGGACCACCCGCTCGAGTACCTCGACTTCGCGGGCGAGATCCCGGCGGGCGAGTACGGCGGCGGACGGGTGACGATCTGGGACACCGGACGGTACGAGCTCGAGAAGTGGGCCGACGACGAGGTGGTGGTCGTCCTCCACGGCCGGCGCGTGGAGGGCCGCTACGTCTTGTTCCGCACCGGTGGCGACGGGTGGATGGTGCACCGGATGGACGAGGGCGGTGACACCCTCGAGCCGCTCCCCGAGCACCTCCGTCCCATGTTGGCCACCGCCGGGCCCCTCCCCCGCCCCGACGCCGGCTGGGGATTCGAGTTCAAGTGGGACGGCCTGCGCGCCCTGGCCTCCGTCGACGGCGGCCGCCTCCGGCTCCACAGCCGTAACGACCGGGACGTCACCGTGAGCTATCCGGAGCTGCGCCCCATGGGCGAGGCGCTCGGGGCCAGGCCGGTGCTCCTCGACGGGGAGATCGTCGCCCTCGACGAGGACGGGCGGCCGAGCTTCTCGGCCCTCCAGGAGCGGATGCACGTGGCCGAGGCCTCCCGGGCCCGGCGCCTGTCGAGCCGGACACCGGTCGCCTACTTCGCCTTCGACGTGCTCCACCTCGACGGGCGGCCCACCCTGTCGCTCCCCTACGAGGAGCGCCGGGCCCTGCTCGAGTCCCTCGGGCTCGCCGGCGACCACTGGCAGACGCCCCCGTGGTTCGAGGGCGGAGGCGAGCACATCCTGGCCGCCGCCGGTGACAGCCGGCTCGAGGGCGTGGTCGCCAAGCGGCTGGGCAGCGCCTACCAGCCGGGCCGGCGCGGCGGCGACTGGATCAAGGTGAAGCGCGCCCGGACCCAGGAGGTGGTCGTGATCGGCTGGACGCCGGGCGAGGGGCGGCGCTCGGGCCGCCTGGGCGCCCTCCTCGTGGCCGTCCCCCGCCGGGGCGCCCTGCAGTACGCCGGGAAGGTCGGCACCGGCTTCAGCGAGGCCACCCTCGACGACCTCGCCGGCCGACTCCCGCCCCTGGAGCGACCGGACGCCCCGGTGCCAGGGCCCCTGCCCCGGGCGCAGGTCGCCGGCGCCCGCTGGGTCGACCCGGTGATGGTGGGCGAGGTGGCCTTCGGAGAATGGACGACGCAGCTGCGGCTCCGCCATCCGTCGTGGCGGGGACTGCGACCGGACAAGTCCCCCGCCGAGGTGGAGGTCGAGCCCTGACCGGCCCGGGGACGTTTCGGCACCGCCGCCACGCGGTAGGGGTCCTGGGCGCCCCGACCCTTGCGGCACCCGCCCTGGGGCACCGGCTCGCCGGAGCGACAGGAGCACGACATGCCCGCACCCGTCGGACGCGGAGACGTCCAGGCCCTGTCCGCCGCCGGCGCCGTCCTCCTCGACGTCCTCGACCCCGAGGAGTTCTCCCAGGCCCATCTGCCCGGCGCCCGCAACCTCGCCTTGGGCCACCTGGCCGTCGACCGCCTGGCCGACCTGTCCCGGGGGGAACCGCTCGTCGTCTACGGCGCCGGCAGCGAGTGCGACCGCAGCGCCCGGGCCGCCCGGCTCCTCGAGCACTACGGCTTCGAAGAGGTCTACGACTACGAGGCCGGCAAGAGCGACTGGCTCGCCTTCGGGCTCCCTTTCGAAGGTGACGGCACGGTCCTCGCCGTCCACCTCCTCGAGCCCTGTCTGTGCGTGGCCGACGACGAGACCGTGGCGACGTTGCGGGCCCGCCTAGACGACCAGGTGGTCCCGAGCGCGGTGGTCGTCGATTCGGCCGGCATCGTCCTCGGCCTCGTCGGGCGGGGGGCCTTGACGGGTGCCGCGCCCGACGTGCCGGCGCGCCATGTCGCCCAGCTCGACCCCGTCACCGTCCGGCCCAGTGCCCCCGCCGACGAGCTCGCCGCCCTTCTCGAGGACGCCGGCACCCCCGCCGCCCTCGTCACCACCTCGAGCGGCCGGCTCCTCGGCCAGGTGACCGGGGCCCGACTGCGCGCCGGGACGCCGGCGGCGGCGTCGGCCGGGCGCCGGACGAGGCCCCCCGAAGCGCTCGCCGCCACCGGGTAGTCCGCCCGTCCCGGCCGGCGCCGCGGCCAAGATGGCGGCCGGGGACGACGAGGGCGGCACCGGGACCCCGGCCGGACGGCGCCTCCACGGGCGCGTGCGGCGGCCGGCGCCGCTCATCGCCTGGCGGCTCCCCTCCGGCCGGGGCGCCACCGAGCAGCCCAACGCCACCGACGACCCCGTCCCGCTCACGGCGCGCTTCTGGGCGGCGGTGGTGGCGGCCGGGATCGCCACGGGGCTCCTCGGGGCGCTCATGATGTTCGTCCTCTTCAGCGTCGAGCACCTCGTCTACGGCCATCCGTCGGTGGGCTTCGAGTACGCCGTGGCCCACACCGGGGCGCTCCGGCGGGTGGTGGCGCTGGCGGTGGCCGGGGCCGTGGGCGGGATCGCCTGGTACGCCCTGCGCCGTGCCACCCCGGGCGAGCGCGCCGAGGTCGACGACGCCGTGTGGAACGGCACCGGTGAGCTGTCGTTCCGCCGCAGCCTCGGCAGCGGGCTCATCTCCGAGGTGGTCGTGGGAATGGGCGCCTCCATCGGCAGGGAGAACGCCCCCAAGGTCCTGGGCGGGGCCGCCGCCAGCGTGCTCTCGGGGTGGATGGGCCTCACCGCTGCGCAGCGGCGGCTGCTCGTGGCCTGCAGCGCCGGAGCGGGACTGGCCTGCGTCTACAACGTCCCGCTCGGAGGGGCCCTGTTCACCGCCGAGATCCTCGTCGGGACCATCTCCCTGCCCGTGATCCTCCCGGCCATCTGCTGCTCGGGGATCGCCACCGCCGTCGCCTGGGTCTACCTCCCCCGCTACCCCACCTACGTGGGGCTCCCCGACTTCCGCTTCTCGATGCCGGTGCTCGTCTGGGCGATCCTGGCCGGCCCCGTGCTCGGCCTCGCCGCCGTGCTCTGGGTGCGCCTCGTCGGCTTCGTCTCGCACCACCGCACCACCGGCGCCGTCTCCGTGCCCGCCTCGGTCCTCACCTTCACCCTGGTGGGCCTCATGGGAATCGCCTACCCGCAGCTGTTCGGCAACGGGAAGGACATGGCCCACGACGCCTTCCTCGGCGTCGGGACCATGGGGACCTTCGCCGTCCTCGCCGTGTTGAAGCCCGTCGCCACGGGTCTCACCCTCGGGAGCGGGGCGAGCGGAGGGCTGTTCACCCCCACCCTGGGCACCGGCGCCGCGCTGGGCGGTTTCCTCGGCCTGGCCTGGTCGACGGCCTGGGGGGGAGGACCGGTCGCCGTCTACGCCCTCGTGGGGGCGGCCGCCCTGATCGGCGCCTCCATGCAGGCGCCGCTCGCCGCCATCGTCCTCGTCCTCGAGCTCACCCACACCGGCTTCGGCGTCCTCGTGCCGATGCTCGGCGCCACTGTCGGCGCCACGGCGACGGCGCGGTACGTGGACGGCTACTCCATCTACTCGGCCCGGCTGCCCGCCCACGTGACCTGAGGTGCACCGGTCAACGCGACACCGCCGCCTCCACCGTCCGGCCGGCGCCGAGCAGGCGGGCCTCGGCTCCCGCCGGGCCCATCAGCTGCAGGCTGGCCGGCACAGGGCCGGTCGAGGGCACGGGCAGGGAGAGCGCCGGGCCGCCCCCCAGGTTGGCTGGCAGCGTGCAGCGGGCCATGAGCAGGTCCTCGCCTCGTCCGAGCAAGGGCGGGAAGATCGTGAGCGTCGGCATGGCGAGGACGTCGAGCCGGCCGAAGAGGGCGGCGAGCCGGTCCGTCCACCGGGCCCGGGTGCCGCGGGCCGATGCCAGGGCGGTCTCGTCGATGGCGGCCCCGAGGCGCAGGCGCGCCACCACGTCGGGCCCGATGCGGGCTTCGGCCCGGTCCACGAGGGCCCCGTCGAGGGCCCACGCCTCGGCGACGAGGAGCAGACCGGCCGCCGCGTTCACCTCTTCCCACTCCTCGATCTCCACTTCGATGACCTCCCACCCGGTGGCGGCGAGGGCGCCGTCGACGGCCTCGTCGATGCGGGGGTCCGCCGGCGCCCGCACCCGGCCCACAACCAGCGGGCCGGCCGGTGTCGCCTCGAAGCCGGGCTCGAGGAGCGCCATGCCCAGCTCGAGGCCGGCCACGTCTCGGGCCATGGGCCCGACGGTGTCGAAGCTCGGTGCCAGCGGCCAGACCCCGTCGAGGCGCACCCGCCCGTGGGTGGTCTTCAAGCCGGCGGTGGCGCAGCAGGCCGACGGGATGCGTACCGAGCCGCCGGTGTCGGTGCCCAGGGCGACGTCGGCCTCCCCGGTGGCCACCGCCACCGCCGAGCCGCTCGAGGAGCCGCCGGGGACGAGGCGCCCGTCCACGGGATTGGCGGGCGTGCCGAACCAGGGGTTCTCGCCGGTCACGCCCAGGGCGAGCTCGTGGAGGTTCGTCTTGCCCACGATGCGCGCCCCCAGCTCCCGAGCGCCGCGGAGGCAGGCGGCGTCGGCGGCCGCCGGGCCCGCCTCGTCGGCCACGGCCCGGCAGCCGGCGGTGGTGGGCACACCGGCGACGTCGATCACGTCCTTCACGGCCAGCCGGACGCCGCCGCCCGAGGTCTCCAGCCGACTGATGAAGGTGCTCACGTCGTCGTCCCCCTCCCGGTCGCAACCGGCATGGCGTCCCACACGCCGGGCCGGCACGGGAGTGCCTTGATCGGTTCCCTGCGCAGTGGTCAGCTTGTCCGATGCGACGACCGGCCGTAGCCGTCGTCGGCGCCGTCGTCCTCGCAGTCGCGATCGGGGTGTCGGTGCTGGCCGCCGTCATGACCTCGGGCAGCGCCCCGCGCCCGCACGCCACGACAACCAGCACCTCGTCCTCCACGACCTCCACGGTCCCCCCGCAGCCGACCTGGCGAGTGGCCTGGGGGTCGGCCATGGCCTGGGGATACGGGATCGCCGCCAACACGACGGTCCGGGACCTGGCCACGGTGGCGGTGGGCGGGAGCGCCGTCAAGGTCCGGATCTCGAACGCCTTCGGAAACGCCCCCCTGGCCGTCGGGGCGGCCACGGTCGCCGTCTCGGCCGGCGGTGCCGCCATCGTGCCCGGCACCCTCCAGGCCCTCACCTTCGGGGGCTCGCCCACCGTGACCGTGCCCCAGGGCCAGCTCCTCTACAGCGACCCCGTCCAGCTCGCCGTCACCCCCCTCCAGACCCTCGCCATCAGCATCTTCGTGACGACGCCGGAGCTCGTCACCGTCCATCCCTGCTGCAGCCAGACCGAGTCGTTCTTCGCCCCCAACAACGCCGGCGACCTCGTCACCTCCCCCGACGGGGCCGAGCTCAAGACGGCCAGCCCCTGGGGGCGGTGGGCCGACGCCGTCGACGTCCTCCAGCAGGGTGGCAGCGGGTCCATCGTTGTGGTGGGCGACTCCATCACCGACGGCTTCAACGCCACGACGAGGTGGAGCGATGTCCTCCAGCGCCGTATCGACTCGCTCCCCGCCTCCGAGCAGGAGGCCGTGGTGAACGAGGGCATCAGCGCCAACGCCCTCACCTCCGACGTCCGCACCGACGCGGCGGTGGGAGGCGGACCCTCCGGCCTCGACCGCCTCCAGCGCGACGCCCTCGGCCAGACGGGGATCGCCGAGGTCGTGCTCTTCCTCGGCACCAACGACCTGTGGTTCGGCACCACGGCCGTCCAGCTGATCCAGGGCTACCAACAGGCGATCACCGCCGTGCACCAGGCCGGCCTCAAGATCATCGGTGTGACCCTCCTCCCCCGCGGCCCGACGGCCAAGGAGCCCTGGACGGCCCCCCAGCAGGCGGCTCTCGAGCAGGTCGACTCGTGGATCCGCACCTCGCACTCCTTCGACGGCGTCCTCGACCTCGCCCCGGTGGTGGCCAACGTCTTCAACGGGACCTGCCAGCCGACCGAGCTGTTCCCCCCCTTCGACTCGGGCGACCACCTCCACCCGAACGCGGCCGGCCAGACGGCCCTTGGCAACGCCATCTCCGGCCCGTCGCTCGGCCTGCCACCGCTGCCCACCGTGGCGCCCCTCGTTCCCGTCCACCCCACCTCCGCCTGTCGCGCCACGGTCGCTCCGTGAGGACCGACGCCGCCGGCGGCCGATGCTCAGCCAGGCGCCCCCGGACAGGGCCCCGGCGGCCAGGGCCCGGTGGGGGCCGTCGTGAACTGCGACACGCCGGGCACGGCGCCGGCCGACGCCATGGCGGCGAGCCCCGCCTGCTGGCCGGCGAGCTCGGCGTCGAAGAAGTCCGTGGTGACCGCCGCCACCGTCTGCCGGACGCTGCCGGCCTCCACGTAGGGCGGGAGATGGCCGGCGCCGAGGAGGACGAGGCCGTACTTCGGCGCCGGGGCGGCGTCGTAGATCTGGGCGCTGCACCCTGGAGGGTTGATGTCGTCGGCGGTCCCCTGCACGACGAGCATCGGCACGGGGCGGCCGCCGAAGTAACCGCCGCCGAATGCGGCGAGCTCGGCACCGGAGAGGATGGCGGCGGCCTTCACCCGGCCGTCGATGCAACAGGAGCCCACGGCCACGGCCAGGCTCACGTCCCCACCGTCGGACTGCCCGGTGACGCCCACCCGGTTGGGGTCGACGAGGCCGGCCAGGACCGAGCCCGAGCCGGCTCCGTCGGCGAGGAGCGTGGAGATCACGGCGCGGAGGTCGGCGGGGTGGTGGACGATGTCGTTCTCGTCCACGCCGGCGGGGTCCGACGGGTCGGTCCGCGGATAGGTGGGCCCGGCCACGACGAACCCCGCCGACGCCCAGTCGACGAGGAGGGCTTCGTAGCCGGTCACCGGCTCGTCGTAGCCCTGGGAGAAGACGATGAGGGGATAGGGCGCCTTGGCGCGGTCGGGACCGCCTGCGACGCCGACGGCCGGGAACCAGACCGTCGTCGGCAGCGACCGCCCGCCGGCCTCGCTCACGGTGAGCCGCGTCGTCCCCACCGGGTAGGTGCCGTCGGCGCCGAGGGGGGGCGCCGTCGTGGTGGTCGTGGAGGGTACGGGAGCGGTGGTGGTGGATCCGGCCCGGTGTGGGGCCTCGTCGGTGCCCCCGCCCGTCCACGACAGCCCGGCGGCGATGGCGCCCCCGGCGACCACCGCGGCCACGGCGATGGTGCGCGCCAGGCGCCGGCGCCGCCGACGCCGTCGATGCACCGGGGCGGCCACCGCCGAGATGGTACCGGCGCCGGTCCCGGCGGCCGCGCCAGGGGCGGGGCGGTGCCGTGGCGGTGAGGATCCGGCCACTGCAGCGGGCAGACGTGGCCGCCACGAGTGCCCTCCACGAGGAGGTGCTCCACATGGAGTTCCTGGCCCGCGCCGGGCGGGGGTTCCTGCGCCGCTACCACTGGGCCTGGATGGACACCGACGACGCCGTCGCCCTCGCCGCCGTCGACGACCACGAGGTGGTGGTCGGGTTCCTCCTCGGTGCCCTGCGCCCCGCCGGGCACTTCCGGTCGATGGTGCGGCGACACGGCCCGCAACTGGCCGGCGCCCTCCTCATCGCCGCCATCCGCCGGCCGTCGTTCGGCCGTGAGCTCGTCACCACCCGCCTGGTCCGCTACGTCCGGGGCCTCGGGCGCATGGCCTGGGCCACGGCGAACGGCCGCCGTCGTCGCCCCCCTGGTGGGGGGCCGGTCCCTACGGCCACACAACGTGCCGTGGGCGAGGTCACGCACGTGCTCGTCCGCCCCGACCTCCAGGGGAGCGGGGCCGGCAGGGCCCTGCTCGACGCCGCCGCCGCCGCCTCCCGGGCGGCCGGGGTCGAGGAACTGATGCTCGTGACCCCGCCCGAGCTCAGCGGGGCGGTCGGATTCTACGAACACCTCGGCTGGGAGCACGCCGGCCGGCTCACCAGCCGCAGCGGGGAGGACTTCCTGCGCTTCCGACTGCCTCTCTGAAGGGTTCAGGAGGCCGTCAGCGTTCCGGGCTATACAGAAGGACATGGCACCGTGGGCACCCAGCCAGCTGCAGCGACGAGTCTGGGACAAGAGGGTCGACAGCTGGGACCACGAGGGCGTGCCGGGCCTCGACAAGGTCGTGGCCGCCATCGTCTCGGCCGCCGAGGCGGCTCCGGGGATGTCGGCCGTCGACCTGGGCTGTGGGAGCGGGCAGGTGAGCATCCCCCTCGCCGAGCGCGGCGTGCAGGTGACCGCCGTGGACGTGAGCCCCCAGATGGTCCAGCGCCTACAGGATCGCGTCGCCGGCAGCGAGGCCGAGCAGGCCATGACCGGCGTGGTGTGCGCCATCGAGGACTTCACCCGCCCCCGCGCCAGTGTCGACCTCGTCGTGTCGAATTACGCGCTCCACCACCTGCGCGACCGGGACAAGCAGGCGGTGGTCCGGGCCGCGGTCGACTGGCTGCGCCCCGGCGGCAAGCTCGTCGTCGGCGACATGATGTTCGGACGGGGCGCCACGGCCCGGGACCGGGCCATCATCGGCTCGAAGGTGGTGGCGCTCGCCCGGCGGGGTCCCGGCGGTTGGTGGCGGGTGGCGAAGAACGCGGTGCGGTACCTGCTGCGGGTCCAGGAGCGACCCTGCTCGATGGAGACCTGGGTGCGGTACTTCGAGGAGGCCGGGCTCACCTCCGTGGCCGCCACCTCGGTGATCGCCGAGGCGGCGGTGGTCGCCGGCGTCCGACCCTGAGGGATCGGCGCCCGACGACCACGGGTACGCTGCCGAAAATGGACGACGACGACCTCATCTCCCGTATCGACACCCTCGTCGACGAGGAGCACGAGCTCCACACCCGCCACGCCGGCGGCGACGCACTGAGCGACGAGGAGCGTGAGCGGCTCCAGGCGCTCGAGGTCCGCCACGACCCGTGCTGGGACCTGCTGCGCCAGCGGCGGGCCCGGCGCTCGGCCGGCCAGGACCCCGATGCCGCCGAGGCTCGACCGGCAGAGGTGGTCGAGCACTACCAGCAGTAGCAGGCCGCGTCGGCTGCCCCCTCGACGCCTACCGGGCGCGCTCGGCCAGGCCCCGGACGTAGGCGGCCTGGCCCACGTGCTCGAGGTCGTCCGCCACCACGCTCACCAGGCGGACCGCCAAGGTGACCGGTGGGTCCCAGGCGTCGTCCACGACCCGGCCGAGGTCACCGTCGGCGAGCCCGGCGAGGAACCCGGCCGTGGCGGCGTGGACCTCGTCGTAGTAGCCGAGGAGGAGCCCGGCGCCGGTACGGACCGCCCCCACCTCGTCGGCTCCCTGGCCGTAGCCGGTGGCGTCGGAAGGGAACGGGAGTGCGAACCGCTCCTCCCAGCCGCTCGCCGTCCAACGCTGGGCGGCGCCTGCGGCGGCGGCCACGTGGTCGTCCTGGACCCTGGTCAGGTGCCAGACCAGCCAGGCCACGGTGTTCGCCTCCGGATCGGGGCGATGGACGAGCGCCTTCTCGTCGATCCCGTCCAGCAGGGCGTGCACCCCCTGCTGCACCCGGTCGAAGGCGTCGGTGAGGAGTGCCGAGACGGTCATGACGCCACCATAGAGATCGCGACCACGGCGTGGGAGGGCCGTCGGCCGGGTACGCCGAGAACGAGGTGACGACACGGCGGGACTGCGACCCGATGGAGAGGGGGGCCTGACCACGATGCCGGGATTCTGGGTGCCCGCCTGGTGGGCGGCGGCCGTCGACGAAGGCATGCGGACGCTGGCGATCTACCTGGAGCTGGCCGGGCCCGAGGCCTGAGGCCGGCGGGGCCAGGCGGCGAGGAGGCTCAGCCCGCCACCAGGTGATCCATGCCGCCGAGGGCGAAGGC